>JACQOD010000033.1 GCA_016202725.1 Candidatus Aenigmatarchaeota archaeon
GCGTCCATCCGCGCATGCTCTCAGGAACATGGGCAGTTGGTCGCGGGAAAGCTTTTTGAGGGCTTCCTCACAGCTGGTCGAGGAACTCCTCCTCGAAGGCGTTCAGTTTCCCTGGCAAGACCAGGGCTGCAGGCGGCAGGAGATCGCTCCTCTGGGAGAGTTGCGGGGCAGGGGCGTAGACCAGGACCTGGTCCCTGCCGCCCAGCCGGGAGCAGGCCACGAACCAGGCCGCCCCCAGGGGCTTCGCCCGCTTCCGCCGCTCGATCTCCTGCAGGATGGCGAGGGCCTGGGGGACCGTCATCCCTCCCTGGGCGGTGTCCAGGAGGAGCAGGGTGTGCAGCCCCTCCTTGCGGTTGCGCAGGACGGTCTGGTAGAAGCCTGCTGGCTTGTAGTTCTGCTGCCAGAAGGGGATGGATATAGTCTCCCCGAATTTGTAGAGCGAGAGCCCGGTTTCCGCAACGGCGGTGAAGATGCTCGAGCCGTGCACCACTCGGGTGGGAATTCCCTGCTTCCTGCACTCCAGCAGGAGGGCCGTGTGCGTCGTCGCGGCCAAGGCATCCCCCCCGACCAGGATGCCCACATCCCGCTCGCGGGCCTCGCGCACCAGGGCCTGCATCCGGTCCTCCATCGCGTGGCGATCCAGCATGCGGACAGGCTTGCCCAGCAGGGCCTGGAGCCGGTCAGGCGTGGTTCGCAGGGGCATGGTGTAGGCCTCTGCATACAGGGAAGCACAGGCCTTCGCCGCCTCCACTCCCCGGAGGGAGAGGTCCTGCTCGTCGGCGAGCCCGAGGGAAATCAGGGTGAGCATGCCATCATTTTGTCGGCCTATTCTTAAACGCAGCTTGACCAACTGTGGACATCTCAGTCCTCTGAAAAGGCCGATGCGTAGCGCTTTTTAAAGGGAGGGACAACAAGAGGTGATGGATATGGGTTCCAAACCGCCCGGAAGGAAGAAGCGCGGCGAGACCAAGGAATATCCCGACGAAGTCAGCCTGATAGAGAGGCTTAGCGAAGACGGAGATGGTTTTGTTGCGCGAAGATTCGAGGAAGGACATACCCACGTGGCGTTTGCCGAGACCCATCATGAAGATCGATTGCATGCGGAGATGGTACGCCTCGTTCCAGAATTGCGTCAGCGCATTGGTTTGAGGACTGTCTGTTTGGAGATAGAGTCCCGCGTGCAGGAGGATCTTGACCAGTACCTTCGGACCGGCAATGAAGCCTTTCTGGACAGGATCATTGAAAACGAAAAGAAAATGGCGGACAACGGGTATCCCGTCAGAGGGAGGATCACAGGGAGCTATTTCGATATCATTCGACGTGCCAGGGCGTCCGGCGTGCACGTCATCGCCATGGATAACCATGAGGATGAGGAGAACAGAAATGAGTCCATGACAAGCATGATACCTGTCGAAGGTCCAACAATGGTCTATGTTGGTCTGGCGCACCTCATCGATATGAGCTTCTTCGGAAAGCAGTACAGTGGGTCAATTCCCGCACGTTTTCACGAAAAAACCGGTAGGACAATGTATAGAGTTTTCACGCTCTTTTCAGCGGAGGGAGGTCTTGCGGAGCTTTCGGTAATGGAGAGGTTATATGCAAAGTGGATGGACTCCCTCGTTGCCCAATCCGAAACCCTGCAGGGTGCCAAGGGTTTCGGGCTCGATCTGCGCAAGCATGGCATTCATTATGTGTTCCGTCGGCACGAGCCCCCTTTGCCACTATTTCAAGAAATTGATCTCACGTCATCAAACTGCTATGATGGAATTCTCTACCGCCGATAATCAGAATTGTTGGAAGCAAGCAAGACGTAGGTCACTCCAGCCCGAGGACCGTCCTCCGGCGGCGGATGCGGGCCTCCCAGTTCCCCGCATACCTGCCGTTCGCGAAGGCGGTGCCCAGGGGCTGTTCCCTGACCCCCCGCTTGGCCGTGTCGACCGTGAGGAACAGGTAGAAATACCTGGGGAACTTCCTGCAGAAGGACCTGGTGAAGGGCGTGGAGCCGAAAATGCCGCCCAGGAAACGCGCGGAGCTGGTGGGCGGGTAGAGGTTGGTGTAGGCGATCCCCGCAGCAGGCAGGTGCGCGCGCACGAGGTCAAGGACCAGGGGCCGGGCGGCTGAACCGGGGGAGAGGGTGATGAGCTGGAGCCTGCCCTCCGGGGCGAGATGGCGGGCGGCGCCCCGGAGGACCGCCCGGGTCAGGGAAAGGCCGTCCCGGCCGCCGTCGGAAAAGAGGGAGCCCTCCACTCCCGGAGGGGTCGGGTTGAACGGCGGGTTCATCACCACGAGGTCGAATGCCCTGTGCCGTGCGGGGGCCAAGCCAGGGCCCCGGGCGAACGTGATCTTCTCCTCCACGCCGTTGCGCGCGGCGTTCTTCCGCGCGAAGGCGAGGGCGCGGGGATTCACGTCCGTGGCGAGGACCCGCGCGCCCTGCGCGGCGGCGGCGATGGCCAGGATGCCGCTGCCCGTTCCGATGTCCAGGACCCGCATGTCCCTCCGCACCCGCAGGCGGTTCGCGAAGTAGAGGGACTCGTCCTCAAACAGGGGGAAGACCCGGTCATACCGCCGACCTGCAAGGGCGTCGGTGACGAATACCATCCCCTCCAGCCTGGTCGTGACCGCCATGGTTTCACTTCCTCGCCATGATCTCGATGACGTCCCCGTCCTCCAGGACGTGGTCCTTCCCCACGGGCATCCGGGTCTTGACGTTGACGGCCTTGATGAAGTTGTTCCCGAAGTCGGTATGGAGGCGGAAGGCGAAATCCAGGGCCGTGGCCTGCGGCGGCATCAGGAAGCAGTCGGGCAGGGTTCTTCCCTCGCGGTCCTCGAGCTTGTGCACGCCCCCGGGGTAGATGGCCTTGTACTGCAGCAGCCGGAACACCGCAGTGTTCAGGACCTGCTGCACGCCGGTCGAGCCGAAAGGGGCCAGGACCTGCTGGTGGATGAATTCCAGCGCCTGGCGCTGCTTGTCGGAGACACCCTCGAGCAGCTGGAACGTCCCGTCACCGGGCAAGTAGCGGATGAGCGCGCGCTTCTTCGCCTCCCGCAGGGCGAGCTCCCCGTCGGCGGAGCAGGGGATGATCAGGGAGCCGGGGAAGGCCTCCTGGAGCTTACCGACGTTCCCGGCTGCGCCGGGGATGTCCACCTTGTTGGCGGCGATGAGCATCGGCTTGGACCGCTGCCGCAACTCCTTCGCGAGCGCGAGGAGGTCGTCCTCCCCCCAGGACGTCAGGGGCTTGCCATCCAGGCCCAGTTGCCGGAAGGCCGCAGCCACCATCTCTTCATCCACCTTCAGGCCAGAGAGCTGCTTGGCGACTGCCTTGACGGGGTCCTTCTTCTCCATCTGGGCCTGGCGGGCGAACGTGCCCCAGCCGCGCTTGATGATCTCCAGGTACCAGTAGTCCAGTTCCCTTTCCAGGAACCGGACATCCTCGCGCGGATCGTAGCTCAATGGCATGACCGCCTTGCCGCGGGCGTCCACGGACCCGGAGGCGTCCACGATGTGGATGAGCGCATCGGCCTGGTTGAGGTCGTTCATGAACTGCAGGCCCATCCCCTCCCCCCTGTGCGCGCCGGGCACGAGCCCGGCCACGTCCACCAGGTCAACGGGGACGAAGCGCTGGTGGTCCTCGCAGGAGCCGAAGCGGGGGTTGCATTGCTTCCCGAAGAAGGCGTCCACGCAGGGAATCCTGACATAGCCGACGGCGTGGTTGGGCTTGATGGTCGTGAAGGGGTAGTTGGCGATCCCCACGTCCACCATCGTGCAGGCCTTGAAGAAGGTGCTCTTCCCTGCCGACGGCTTGCCGACCACGCCGATGAGCATACCCCTTCTTGTGGGGCGGGCGTTTTTAAAGGCGGAATTCCAGCGATCCGGGACCGGCGGCAAGCGGGGGTGAATCCCTGCCATACGCGTGACGATGCACGGGGAGCCAGCAGCAGCCCATCGACCAAGGACCATTCCCCGGCAGGGGACCGGAGCTGTGCTTCCGGGTTGGAGCGAAGCGACTGGCCGGGGGAGTTCGCCACCTCACCAATTTAAGCACAACCGGCAATCTTTCTCGTGGTGGCGTATGCTCACGGTTAGGAAAGGGGACCCTGCGGGCTTGCAGGGCAAGGCGCTTATCTACGCCTGCAATCGCGGCGGGGTGGTTGATGATCCGGTGCGTCCTCCCTATCCCGGGATCTTTGTCGGGGCGACGTATACCGATCTCATGGAGGTCATGCATTCGGCCGATCGCCATGTCTCCCCCGATGCTGAACCGCATTTACGGGCGCTCTGCCTGGAGACGCAGGAGCACTGGAAGCTCCTCTCCGCAACAAAGCGATTGGCCGCCGATCTAATCCGCACTTCAGATTTCTCCGACCTTCTTCCTGGGGGCGCGGAAAGGGTTGCCAAGATTGTCGAGTGGACGTGCGCACGCGAGGAAACGGCTGCAGAGGCGGACATAGCGACAGCCAGGGGGATCTCTTACCCCGCCTTGAATTATATCATCATTCCCGAGGAAGCAGGTCCGCTCGATGGTGACATTGTGCAGGCTCCTGATGTCCCGGAAGAGCGGTTCTCCAACCACCTCTTGAACCAAGCGAGTTCGTTCTACCTCTCCACGTTCTTTGTGCAGCAGCAGGGAAAGATCCCCTCGCCCGAAGGATATGCCTCTGCGGTGAAGAATTTCCGGGATCTCCCTCCGGAAGAGTTCCGCCAGAAGCTCTTCCGCCTCGGGGGCGACCTTCTCGGCGCCATGGAACTGGGTCAGGATGTGCGCAGCATCGCAGGCGACCTGAAGGCGCTGACCGCGGGGGCGCCGTTCATTCGGGACGTGAACGAGCTCTACGAGACCGCGATGGGGAATGCGCCGAACCGCCGGGAACTGACGACTCGCTATCTGGAAAAAATCGCCGCCATCGTGACAGAGGATTTTGAAGCCGCGGGGCGGCTGGGCAGGGAGATCAGCCAGCTTCGGCGGGAATGGCCGCATCCTTAAAAAACACCCCCCGCCAAGAGGTTTTATGCAGCATGCCTGGTATGGGGCGGCCGCCCTGCTGGAAAGCGCAGCCTTGCTGGTCCTCGCCGTCCTGCCTGCGGCCCTGCTGCCGCAGCTGGGGGCTCCTGGCATGCGCGCGGGGGATGCCGGTCACCTGCTGGGCTACCTCCTGTACGGGTTCCTTCTCGCGGGGGCGTGCTCCCTGCAGGGGCGCGGCGCAGGCAGGGTCCTCGCCATCGGGGCGGGCATGGGCCTGCTGACCGAGGTCCTCCAGCTGGCCGTGCCCTTCCGGACCTTCGACCTGCTGGACTGGGGGGTGGACGTGGCGGGAACCGCGCTCGGCATGGGCGTATTCGCGGGGTGGGCCAATCTGCGGGGGGGAGATGGGGGAGGCGCCCTCGCTGGGCGTGCGACGTGACGTCAGGGGCCGCAGAGCTTTTCGGGAATGCGGCTCGGTGATCCGCGCGGCCTTCACACGATGATAAAGCGCTTCTTCGTGAGCTGGAGGTAGTACTCGGTCTGGGCCTTCAGGGTGAAGGCCGTGGCGATCGCGCTGCCCACCAGGAAGACGCAGCCCATCAGGGCCAGGACGTCCAGCCGGCCCAGGAAGAAGAGCAGCAGGGCCTGGACCAGCCTGTCCCCGGTCAGGGCCAGGAGCGAGGGCGACAGGCTCAGCAGGCCCACCAGCAGGGCCGGCACCGCGAAGAGGAGGGCGATCATGCCCGAGACCACGGAGAGGACCAGCCACATCCGGAAGACGGGGGAGAAGAAGAGCAGGAAGGACAGCATGCTGAAGGTGATCCAGCCCGCCACTGCGCCCAGGACCAGGAGGGGGGTGGCTCCGGCAACGAGCGCGCTCGCGTAGGCGAACAGCCCCGCCAGGAACCCCAGGGCGAGGACCACCACCACCCAGCCCACGAAGGCAGCGTCGCGGGTCGCCACCCGCTCCAGGGAGTGGACGAAGAGCCGGTAGGAATCCTCCAATGAAGGGAGGGCCCGGGATTTCCGCACCATCACGCTCTGCAGGGAGAAGAAGAACGCCAGGCCCGCCAGGACCGAGAACATCCACCCGAGGAAGGGGAGCATGCCGGCCGCGACCGAGACCAGGGCCACGGCCACCAGGGAGCCGAGAAGGGAGGGATAGCGCGCCCGGGCGAGCCGCCAGCTCTGCTGGAACTCCCGGGGCTTGCGGGCCTGGTGGATGAGCGCCCCCACCACGTAGGCCCGGATCAGGAACCAGGCCAGCCCGAGCAGGGCGGCAGAGCCGAGGAAGGCGTAGGCGAGGGGGGTGAGCGGCAGGGATGCCTGGGCCGCCTGGACCAGGCTGGGCAGCAGGGTCCGGTTGGTTCCCATCATGCCGACCAGCAGCAGGAAGAACAGGGCGTCCACGAGGAAGACCGGGAACCATCGCCGGGGGGAGGCTCCGAACTCCAGGCCCTTCCGCACCCCGGCGGCGTACTGCACCATGGAGATACTTCCCCCAGCCTCCTTAAAAAGGAGGGCGGGGTGGCGGGCGGCTGGTGACGAGGCTTAGGGTTCGTAAGACAACAACTCATCATGCATTTCTTGGAGAAATTGCATATTTCCATTCGCCGTGGAAGCTGTCGCGTTGCATATTCAGCTTCGCCATATCATCATCAGACACCCTGATGCGTTAATTATTTAGTATGTGTTTAGCTCATTGCACACCGCAGGTTCTCTTGCTTCTGATTTCATTTTTCCCTTCTTGGAAAC
>JACQOD010000034.1 GCA_016202725.1 Candidatus Aenigmatarchaeota archaeon
CCCTCAGGGAGAAAGCCCTTGTCCGCATGGCCGAGCTAGGAACCTTCGACCAGTGGCTCAAGGTCCACCGGACATCCACAGGCCCCCACCAGGAGAAGGCCCTTGCCCGCATGGCCGAGCTTGCCTCAACCTTCGACCAGTGGTTCCGGGTCTGGCAGGAATCCACAGGCCCCCTCAGGGAGAAAGCCCTTGCCCGCATGGCCGAGCTAGGAACCTTCGACCAGTGGCTCAAGGTCTACCAGAGATTCACAGGCCCCCTCAAGGAGAAGGCGTTGAGCAGGCTCAAGGAGCTTGCTTGACCAAAAGATTGCTGGGGAGTAGGTCAACAGGTAGACGGTCGGACTGTTAATCCGGAGGTTGCAGGTTCGAATCCTGCCTCCCCAGCCATTCCTTCAACCAAAGGAGAACAAAACATGAACATTCGCACCTTCTTGCTTGCGTGGTTTGCTGTCGCCGCGTCCTTGCTGGCAATCGGCTGCGCGTCCTCCCCCGCCCGCTACGCGGGCACAATGGCGGATAAGCGCATCTCCTACAACGTTTCCATCACCGTTGCGGGTGGCGAGCGGCACGTGACGGTGGATTCACAGCAACCCCCCTCGGTCTCTCTCCACGTGGAGGGTATAGACAGGGACGGCTACGGGAGATTTTCCGCGGCCGGCGCCGGAGAAAGGATACGATCCCTGGACGAGTATACGGATGGGACCATAGTCTACACGCTCCAGGGCACACAGGGCGATATCAGCTACAGGATAAAATCTTTCACCGACCTGGCGGAAAAAGAGTGCATCGAGCTTGCCCAGCGCCTTCTGGAACGGGCGGTCGCAGAGGTGCTCACTCCCGCCCACCTCGTTCCCGGATAAGCAGTTCCTGCAGGTCGGCAACGGTTGGGGAGTAGTCTAACGGTAGGACGGCGGGCCCTGGACCCGCAAATCCCGGTTCGAATCCAGGCTCCCCAGCCACCACCACCACAAGGCTTCCGTTCAGGAGCCGCCTGTCCCGGCGTCCGTGCAACGCCAGCACGAAGGAGAGTGACATGAGAAGCATGAAAAACAGCCTGCAGGCGCGCGGGAGTCCGCCCGTGCCGCGATCGGAAGACATGGAGGATGTCTCCCGGATGAAGAAGGCGTGTGATGCGATAACGACGGCGGAAGGAAACGCCATCGCCAGGGGGATCGCCTTCGCCACCATGGCAGTGGTGGGATGCGCAGTGCTCCTGCCCGCGGCAGGCGTGCCTGGCTGGCTCTTGGACAGGCTTTCCCCCCTCCTGGGTTGGGCAGTCCTTTCCGCCGTGCTGCTGGCAGGGGGCATCAGCTCATTCTGTCTGTCAGCCCTCGCCGGCACCTGGGTGTTCGAGCGCTTCCGCAAGGGGCGGCTCTTCACCGAACTCCATCGCATCGAGTGCCGGCGCGGCAGCGAGCGGTTCGAGCGGCTCTTCCAGGAACTGCGGAAGCTAAACCCGGACATTGCCGGGATCATGGCCGACTACGAGCTGGCCTGGAAGCGGAAGACGCGCAGGGCGTGCGCGGGGTGCGGGGATCGGCTGCCGCTCCGCGAGCTCGCCCTCTGCGGGAACGATGGATGCACGGCCTGCTTCTGCGGCTGGTGCAGGCTGAGCTGCGTCCAGAAGGGAGGGTGCGCAGTCTGCAGCCCCGGCATGCCAGCATAGCGCTGTCCTGCTTCCCCCCTCCGGGACTGCGTCCCGCCTCCCCCCAAAAGTCAACAACCCCACCAGAAACCCATGGAAAAACCCGAACAACCTGCCGACCCTTTCGGCATCATCACCACACCCCAGTCACCGACTCCGCATCCGGTCGGTGGAGAAGCATGCAATGCGCTCCATCTGCGCAGGATCCCCCACGATGCCCCCGAGGGGAGGCGCTGGAAGGCCTTCCTGACCGCGGACACCGGCGAGGAGGTGGACATCCGTCCGCTCGCCGAAGGGGAGCCCGGGCTCCGCCTCTACCTCCACCGGCCAGATGGGACCAGCGCCCCGCTCACCACGGTGTCGCAGCTGCGATTGTGCAATGAGAGGTTTGGCGAGTTGCGCTACGGCCTCCACCCCCAGGGATATGGCACCTGGGCCTTTTATGAGGCGGGGGGCGGAGGTTCGGTCGTCGTTCCCTACTTCGTGCGGTACGACGACCTCTACGTCGGGGTGGTGCTCCAGGAGCGCCCGTTCCAGAACCGCACCGGCCCGGTGGCAAACGTGCCGCGCGGTTTCCTCGGTCCGGATCTCGACCACCTCAAGGCGGCGATGCAGGAGGGGGCGGAGGAGATGCGCATCAAGGTACGCCCCTTTCACGAGTCGGTCAGCGACGCCGGCGCGTTCAGCATCCGCCTGCATCCCCTTGCCGGCAGGCCCGGCAATCCGAACTCCACCTTCTTCATCCACGACGCCACCGTGGGTGAAGGCATCCACTTCTACGGCGCGGAATGCAACCATATCGAGATTGCAACGCACTTCATCACGAGCGACCATCCCGTCGACATCCGGTTCACCGTGGAGCGGAACCTGGAGATTCGCTACGAGCCCGAGCAGGAGCGGCTGCTCGAGGCCATACACTCCCTCACCTTCGTGCACGAGGTCGTCGCGAGCCAGGTCGGCGACCTGATCACCAACGCGGCCGTTGCGCGCCTGCGCGCCCATCTCGCCCTCCGCGAGCTCAAGAGGGTGCAATAGGCCCACAACGTCCATCACGTCGCGGGGCCCCCCTGCACACGCACAGGGCGCCCTGCTCTGCCCTCGGGTCCCCGGGAGCCCTGCTCCCCCCTCCCGCGGCTGGGCGCCAGCCCAGCCCTACCATCGAGAACCTGCCATGAACGCCAAGAAACCCCGGCCTTCACGCGCCCGGAAGCCCGCGCTTCGCGCGCTCCCCGCGCCCCCCGCGCTCCCCGCGCTCCCCGCATCCCC
>JACQOD010000006.1 GCA_016202725.1 Candidatus Aenigmatarchaeota archaeon
GTTCACGTTATGCTGTGGTTCGCCCTACACACGTACGAACCGACCAGCCGATGGGGAGGAATGCAATTGCGCCCGCCATGAGCGCATCTTTTCCGCTGGTTCCTGGCGAGCCGTCAGCGCCTGCCGTGCTGGCGCTCCATCCGCGGGACGAAGATGCGGAACTTGTCCTTCTCCTCGATTTCCTCCATGATCCGGCGGACCACCATCTTCTCCGGGTGGGGGATCAGCGGCAGGCGCTGCTTCACATCGTCGAAGGACGCGAAGGGCTTCTCCTTGCGGGCCTCCAGGATGCTCCAGAGGTGCTTCTTCCCGATGCCAGGGAGGAGCTCCAGCTGGTGGAGGCGCAGGGTCACCTGGCCGGCCTTGGTGAAGAAGTCCACGAAGCGCTGCTGCTGGGCGGCGACCAGCTTCTCGATAGTGGGTTCGAGCTCGGCCTTCGCGGCCACGGTGAGGTCCTTCATCTCGATCCTGCCCTTGATGTACTTTACCTGGTCCCGCTTGCCGTCGCCGATGTAGATCCGGTCGCCCACCTTCATCTGCAGGCCCTCGCGCACGATGACCTCCAGGAGGGAGAAGTAGCTCTCCCCCAGGACCTGCGCCACGGGCTGGGAGCGGTCCATGCCGTAGTGGCCGTGGCTGAGGAAGTCCAGCACCACGGCCCAGTCGTCCTTCTTGATCTCGTGCATCATGCCACCTCATGGGTTTGGGGACTTAAAAAGCGCCAAGCGGACGCCGTTCGCGCGGCGATGCGGCGCCCCCGCGGCCGGGCCTCCATGTTTCAGAGGACCTTCTTGACCGCCGCGAGGACCGCCTTCTTCTCGTCGTCGTTCAGGCTGATGAGCTCGTGCGCAAACAGGACCCGCAGGTCGTCCGCATCCTCCGGAAGGAAGTCGGCGATCAGGACCTTGTGCCGCTCCTTGAGCTTGGCGACGCTTCCCAGGTCCTCCATGAGCTCGGCGGCTTTCTTGTCAGAGAGCTTGGCGAATTTCTTGAGGTACTCCAGCGCGTTGTTCTGCTCGTAGCCGAGCTCCTTGGTCTTGGCGGCCTCCTCGAGGATCTTCTTCGCCGCGGCGAAGGTTGCGTATTCTTCCTTGACGACGTCCATATCAGTACACCCGGCGGATATGCTCCGGCCGGGCAATGACCTCCTTGTTCATATTCCCCTTCTGCAGCGCCACAAGGTAGCAGTCTCCCCGTTTGCCCCGGATCGTGCCCATGAACCCCGCGAACTTCAGGGGAGGCATGCCCTTGTGGGAGGAAGGGTCAATGTCAATGATCACCCGGTCCTGCAGCTGGAAGGACCGCATCCTCCGCTCGACGGAGAACTTGTCCCGGAGCCTGTTCTGGAGCCGGGTTCTCCCGCCCCGCCTATATCCCGAGCTTGCGCGTACCATAGCGTCTCCTGCCGGCGTGGATCTGGATCACGTCCAGGGTTTTGACCTGGCACGGTCCCAGCACCGCTGCCACGGAGGGCGTCGTGCGCCCGCCGTCGCCGGTCACCAGTTCCTTCACGTAGAGGCCGGCTTCGCCGCGCACCTCCAGCACCGCGTCCCGGGGGCTGGTCAGCCGCCCGGAGAGGGCCTTCACCCGCCGCTTGCGGAGGAGGTCGGCCCGCCGGTGCAGGACGCGCTGCGGCGTCTGCTGCATAATAATGCCCACCAGCGCTTTTAAAGGCCGCAGGTCCTTGACCGGCTTCGCGAAGCGCACCGCGAGGCGGTAGGTCTTGTCCGGGCGGGCGGCCTTGACCCCCCGGACCTCGTCCTTGGACGACCACTGCAGGCCCCGGACCTGCACCTTGGCCGAGCGGTTCACTTGCTTTTCCAGCAGCCGCAGCGGCAGGGTCCTGACCCGCGGGTCCTCCAGTTCCAGGACAAAGGGCCGCCAGGCCAGGCAGCGGGCGTCGATGTCCTCCCGGCCCATCCCGTGGAGGGCGTGGGCGCGCGCCTTCGCCGCCCGCATGAAGGGCCTGGCGATGATGTCCTCCACGGTGGTGGCGTAAGTCTCCCACTTCGTCTGGGGAATGCCCCGGACCAGCTTCTGGTAGGCGCCGAAGACGTAGAGGGGGGCGATCTGCACCGCGACCTTGCCCGCAGCCAGATCAAGGACAACAGTCACGTCGGGGGAGCGGTCAGCCTTCTTCCCGAGGAGGCGCTCGAGCAGCTTGCCGACCTCCCGGTTCACCTCCGATTTCAGGGGCTCGCAGTGCTCGATCCCCACCTCCTCCCAGAGGTCCTCCTCCTTCTGGAGGAACTGGGGACCCGGCTGGGAGCCCACGCGGAAGGTGCGGAACTCCAGCCCTTCCAGGGCTGCTGCTGCCCGGGAGGCCCAGTGGTCCAGGCGCGTGAACAGGCCGTCGCACACCGAGCAGGCGCGCGGGGCGGGCTTCCCCAGCAGTTGCCGCAGGGTGCGACCGCGCTCCGCATTGCTCAGGCCCGTGGAGACGCGCGCGAACTGCCTGCCCAGGCAGTGGTCGCACACCTGGTGGGCCAGCACGCGCTTCGCCGCGGTGAGGATGGCGGGATCGCGGAAGGGGATGAGGGCGGGAGGGGCTGCGGGAGAAGGGATGGGTGAACGGACCCTGCCGGCGCGGGCAGGTTTCCGGGAAGGCTCGGAAGGCATAAGCTACATGCGTCAAGCGGGTATAAATGGAGCAGGGGCTCAACCGGCGAAGGGGGGTAAGAAGCAGGATGGAGCGGCCTTGGCCGGCAGCATCGCGCTAGTAGGGTTTGGGGATGTAGTTCCACGCCAGGAACAGCCCGATGATGAGGCCGACCACGAAGGCGGCGACGATTTTCTTCATGTCCTTCTCTTGGTGGCCGGCGTTCTTATAGGTTGGGCGGCGTTGAGGAACTCGACGGCTGCAGTGCTGCAGATGGCGGCCAGCTGGGAGAGGCTGGAGATGCGCACCCATTCGTTCGCGGCGTGGTAGTTGTCTCCCCGGGTTCCCACCACCACGCAGGGGATGCCTGCGGGCTGGAAGACGTTGGCGTCCGTGCCCCCTCCACTGACGCCGAGCGGGGGGGCGCGGCCCAGCTCCTCCCGCGCCGCGCGCCGGACGGCCTGGACCAGGGGAGAAGATGGGGGGGTGAAGACCGGGGGGTAGTGCTCGGTCACCTGCAGGGATACCCGCATCCCCGGGAGGGGAGGGAGGGCGCGGCGGATCTCCTGCAGCACGCCCGCAACCGTCTGCCCGGGCACCAGCCGGCAGTCCACCATCGCCTCGCACCGCTCAGGAACGACGTTCACGGCCACGCCTCCCTTGATGACGGTCCCCGGAGTGATCTTGGGGGGAGGGAACCAGCGGTCGCGGGGGGCGCGCAACTGCAGCCCTTCAAGCGCGAGCAGCAGCCGGGCCATCCCCAGGACCGCATGCCGCCCCCGCCCCTCGTGGCGGAGCGTGCCGGTGTGCGCAGCCCTGCCGTGGACGGTGATGCGCACGCGCATGCCGCCCCGGCAGCCGAGCGTGAGCTGGCGCAGCGAGCCGTCGGCCACGATGGCCCCCGCTGCCCGCAGGCCGCGGGCCAGCAGCTCGCGCGCGCCGTCGAATTCCCCGCCCTCCTCCCCGCGGGTCAGCGCGACCACGACCCTGCCTTGCAGGCGGCCGCGCAGGGCGAGCGCGGCGTGCACGATGGCGGCCACGCCGCCCTTCATGTCCGAGGCGCCGCGGCCGTACAGGATGCCGCCCCGGACCACCCCCGCGAAGGGGGGGTGGCGCCAGGCCGCGGGATCGCCCGCGGGGACCGTGTCCAGGTGGCCGTTGAACAGGAGGGTCCTCCCCTCCCCCACCGAGAAGAGGAGGTTCTGCCGCTGCTTGTCCTTCCCGAAGAGTATGCAGCGGATGCCTTCTGCGGCGACCGCGTCCCTCACCACCTGCGCGGTCGCGGTCTCATTCCCCTCCTCGGTGGGGGTCTGGATGAGGTCCCGGGCCAAGCGGAGGATGGCCGCCTCGCGGCGGCGGATCAGGGAAGGAAGGTCCATATCACTCAATGATCAGCGGGTTGGTCACGCGCAGGGCCCCGAGCTTCTTCTCCACCATGGTGAGCCGTTCCAGGAGTTCCTCCCTGCTATCGAGCTGCTTCTCCAGCCAGGCGGTCTTTGCCCGCAGGGCTTCCAGCTCCCGGCGCAGGCCGTGGTCCGCTGCAGGGGCAGGGGGAGGGGCATGCCTGGGCACGGCCTTGAGGGCCGAGACCTCGTGGCGCAGGGCTTTCATCTGCGCCAGCAGATCTTCCTCCAGGCTCTTCACGTCAAAATCCTCCAGCAGGGCGCGCAGCTCCTTCACTTCCGCCTCGAGCAGGCTGAGACGCGCGGGCTTGAGGCGGTCCATGTCCTTGCTCAGCCTGACGACCGCGGCCTCGAGAGAGGTGAACTTCGCGTCCACCTTCCGCTCGATGAGCGCCGCCAGGATACGCGCCTGCCGCCCCTGTTCTCCCGTCATGCGCGCCCTCCCCGTCGTGGCCTCTGCGCCTCCGGTTCGGCCCGGCTGCATGCGATGACCATGATCCGCTCCATCATACCACCCGCTTGACCTTCTCGCTCTCCTTCAGGATCCCCGCCAGCTCCGCCTCCAGGCTCTGGGTGCGCTGCTTCTCCATCTCCGACACGATCCGGTCGATCTCCTTCTGCAGGGTCTTCACGTCGATCTTCTCCAGCGCCATGCTCTTGCGGAGGCTGCCCTCGACCGCGGCGACCGCGCGCTTGGCCGCGTCCGTAATCTTGCCTTCCAGGCCCTCCAGGGGCCGGAGCAGCTGCTGCTCCAGGGCGTCCAGGTCCCGGCGGGTCGCGCTCTCCCCCTTGAGGCGGGAGAGCTCGTTCTGCATGCCGGAAAAGATTTTCTGGTGGGCGCGCATCTTCTCCTCGATCTCGTCCTCCAGGCCCTGGAGGGTGTGGATCATCTTGGAGGAGAGCTTCTCCTGGAGGAGGGCGTCCAGCTTGTTCATGCGCTGCTGGAGCAGGGCGATGTCCGCTCTTTCCACGCGGTTCTTGAGCTCCCCGCGGACGGCCTCCACCTGCTTGCCGAGCGGCGCGAGCTGGTCCTCCAGCCCGCTGGCGCTTCCGGCCAGGCCGTCCACCCGGCGCGCCAAGGCGTCGAGCGAGCGTTCCAGGTCCTTCAGGGCGCCCTTCTGGTCCGCCAGGGGCTCGCGCAGCCTCCCCTCCAGCTCGCGGAGGCGCGGCGCCACCAGCTGGGGGAGGTCCTTCTGGCCTGCTTCCAGCTGGTTCAGGCGGCTGTCCTGGGCGGTGAGCCTCCTCAGGACCTCCGGGGCAAGGGCAGGCGCCTTGAGCATGCCGACCTCCTTCTCCAGCCGGGCGAGCCGCATCGTGAGCTCCTCCTTCCCGGAGCGGTCCTTGACCGTGCGCTCGCGCACCTGGTCAGTGGCCTTCTCGAGCTCCAGGACCTGGCGCGCGACCCGCTCGAGCTGCGGCCGCACCTCTTCCAGGCCGGCCACCTCCCGCTCCAGGAACTCGAGCTTCTCGTTCACCGCGGCCGGCAGGCGGGGGAGGGCTTCCACCAGGGAGAGCTTCTTCACCAGCAGTTCGCGGGTCTCTTGCACGTCCTTGCGGGCCTCGCGGAACTTCCGCTCGACGTCAGCAGCATCAGCCAGCGCGTCGGTCCGCTGCTGCAGGGCCAGCAGCTTCTTGTGCAGCGCCTGCAACGGCTGCTGGTAGTTCTTGGGCACATAGCGGAGCTCCTTCTCGAGGGCGTCTATCCTGGCCACGAGGTGCTCGGGGAACGTTTCTGCGGCAGCGACCTTCTTCCGGAGGGAGGCGACCTGCTCCGCGAGCTCGGGCAGGCGGGAGGAGGCCTTCTCCGCCTCGGCAACCCGCTCCTCCACGGCAGCGGCCTTCTTGCGGTCGCGGGCTGCTGCCCGCTCCACGCGCTCCAGGGTGCCCTGGCCCTCCAGGACGGAGACCCGCTGGGCCAGCTTGTCCAGGACCCCTGCCTCCAGCTGCTGCTCCAGGGCCTTCACCGCCGCGATCCTGTGGGCAAGGCTCCCCACCTGCTGCTGCACGGCGTGGAGCTCCTTGGTCTGCTGCGCCTTGAGCTGGGACAGCGTCCCCGGGGAGAGCTCCTGCCGGGCCTCCAGCTGGGCGAGCCGCTGCTGCAGGCCCGCGGCTGCGCCCGCGTGCCGCTCCAGCTGCTGGAGCCTCTTTTCCAGGATGCCGATGCGCTTCTCCTCCAGCTCGGCGACAAACTCCTTGAGGCGGCTTTCCTGGGCGTCCTTGATCAGCTTGTGGAACCCCTCCCGCAGGGTGTGGAAGTCCTGCTCGGTCACGCCTGCATCATCCTCCCCAACTCTTTCAGCATCAGCGCCACGATCTCCTTCCGCTCCCTGGCGAGCTCGCCCCGGCGCTCCTTGTCCATGGCCAGCTTGAGCGCGGCGAGGGCCTCCGCCCACTCCCGCTCCAGGGATTTCCTGAGTCCCGCGGTGGAGGCCCGCTCCCTGCGCACCAGGCGCGCTTCCAACTGGGAAGGCTGCAGCGCGGCGAGTTGCGCGCGCGCAGCCCGCACCTCCCGCTCCAGTTGCGCCAGCTTCCCGGCGCTGCCCGCGGCTTCGCGGGGCGGGGGGGCGTGCGCGAACGCGGCCAGCCGCTGCTCGAGCTGCGCAATGCGCCTGTCAGCGGACGAATGCGCTGCAGCCAGGCGCTTCTCGAGCTGCGCCAACCCCGATCCTGGCTCTTTGCGAGTTCCTTCGAGCGCCGCGAGCCGCTGCTCCAGCAGTCGCCTGTCCCTGCCCGGCTCCCGGGAACGGGGCGCGCGCTCCAGTGCCGCCACCCGCTGCTCCAGCGGAGCGAGTTGCTTCTCCAGCGGAGCGAGTTGCTCCTCCAGCGGGGCCAGGCCCCCCGCCGCTGCCAGCTTCTCCACTGCTTTTTCGAGGGACCGCAGGCGCGGCTCGCCCTTCTGGAGGCCCTCCACGGCCTTCTCGATTTCTTTCAGGCGCGGCTGCTGCTCACGCTGGCGCAGAGAGCCTGGGAGGCGGGTGGATTCCATCCGGGAGCGGAGCTCGGAGAGCTGCATCTGGAATTCCTCGACAGGAGGGAACTGGATGCCGCCGAGCTGCTTTTCCGCGGCGTCGAGCCGCTTGGTGATTTCCTCGATGACCTTCCGGGTGTCCAGCACGTGCTTGACGGCCCCTTTCTCGGCCAGGGCGGAGAACTGCCGGAGCGCCTCGACCTGGTCCTCCTCCAGGGTGGGGACGGAGAGCCGCAGCTTCTCCAGTTCATTCTTCAGGTTGATGATGTCCAGCTTGTTGACCAACTGGAGGTCCGAGGCATCGGCGATCGTTTCTTCCAGCCCGGTCATTTTCTGCTCGAGCTGGCTGAGGTGGGAGATGAGCTCGGCAATCATCTTCTTGCCGGCACCTTCCCCTTGCTCGTCCATCAATTGTATATTGGCCCGGGGTGATATAAAGGGGGCCAGGGAAGTCGCATCCTGGTCCATCAGCCGGATCCCACGTCGCTCCCCGCTCAGCGCAGTTCGCCGCTACCCGATCGGACGATGACGACACCGCGATCAGACCGACTGCCGGATGAAGCTGCTCGGGCAGACCCCGTTGAGCACCTTCACCGCAGTGAGGGTGCCGTTCAGGTCGGAGACGTTCCCCTTGAGGAGGGCGCTCTGGCCGGGCTTGAGGGGCAGGGAGGAGGTCTTCTGGCTGCTGGTGTTGATGGGGAGCTGGATCACGTAGAGGCCGGAGCTGTTGCTCACCTCGATCTCCAGGGAGAAGGTGTGCAGGTTCACGGTCCCCGTGTTTACCACCTTGACGATGACGTGGTCGCTGCCCGAGAGGCTCTGGTTGACGCCCAGGGTCGCGTAGGAGGAATCGAAGTCGTACCTGGCCGCGCGGCAGATGATGTCGCTCTGGGTCGTGGTGGTCGTCTGGTTGGACACGTTCGTGGCCAGCTTCAGGGCCCAGGGCGCGATGAGGGCAGCCACGGCAAAGGTGACCGCGATCACCAGCACGGCGGAGATGAGGCTGGACATCCCCTCCCGGGGGGCGCCTCCGGACGCGGCGCGCGGGCGGAGGTGCGGGCTGCGCGCGCGACTGTCTCCCACCAACCTGCCCGCCGTCATGCAATGCCCTCCCCGCCCTCGATCGTGAGGAAATCCGCTCCCGACTCCAGGGAGAAGGTGAGGGTGTAGTCCACGTAGGTGGTGTCCATGTAGGCCTTGACCACGGCGGCGGGGAGGTTGCTCCCGGTCGCGGGGGGGAGGGTGTAGCCCACGCCCGAGCGCGACGCCTCATTGTCGTCGATGGTGATGTCGAGGAAGCCGGCGTTGTCCAGCCAGCTCCCCAGCTCCTTGTTGTAGATGCCGAGGACGAGGTCGTCCGTCCTGATGGCGGAGGAGTTGGTCGCGCTGCCGACCTTCTTGACGTAGACCGCGAGGCGGGAATTCTCCAGGACGTAGGCCGCGGCCGCCGGGGAGGAGCGGTTGAAGTCCGCCTCGGTGACCGAGCTCTCGAGGTTGGAGCCCACGACCAGGTTGCCGAACCGCTGGGACGTCCGGGGGGACACCGCCGCCGCGTCGGTTTCCAGTTCCCAGGTAATGGTGTCCGTGCTGCCGTTCACCGTCAGGATGCCCGGGTCTGCGGTGATGTAGACCGTGCGCGTGCTCCCCCGCCCCTCGGCGGCGACCTCGCGGATGACCGCGTCCAGGTCGGACAAGGTCACCTTCATGCGGTCCACGGCTGCTCCGGCCTGGAGGTCCTGGATGAGCGGGACCCCGGCCTGGTAGACGATGCCGGTTGCTGCAATGGCCAGGGCAAGGAAGATGATGCCGGAAATGAGACTGAACCCCGCGCGCATGGTTATTATTGGCGGGGAGGGCTAAAAAGCCGCCGCGGACGTTGAGCAATCGCCTGGCGCGCCGCTGCAGGAGGTCGCCGCGCCCGCAGCGGGCAGCATCGCCACCGATCAGTCGGCAGAGGCCGGGCGGTCGCGGGGTGCATGAACGCCTTGCCAGGAGATCCGTCAGCGCAGGACGGCCTGCTGCAAGTCTTTCCATTCGCGAATGGCCCGCTCGTACCGCTCCAGGCTGCCGGTGTCGAACCACTGCCCGGCGAAGGGGAAGCCGAACAGCTTGCCCTGCTGGGCGAGGCGGGGGAAGACCTCCTTCTCCAGCATGGCAAAGCCTTCGGGCACCATATCCACCACGCGGGGGTCCAGGATGTAGAGGCCGGCATTCACGAGGTTGCTGGGCGGCTGGGCGGGCTTCTCGTGGAACCGCAGGATCCTGCTTCCTTCCAGCTCCGCCACCCCGTAGAGGGAGGGGTGCTCGACCCGCGTGAGCGCAATCGTCCCCCAGGCCCCCTGCTCGCGGTGGAGGGCGAGCATGCCCTGGATGTCCACGTCCTTCAATTCGTCCCCGTTGGAGACCAGGAAGGGCTCCCGCTGCCTGCCCAGGAGGCGGAGGGGCCCTGCGGTCCCGAGGGGGGCGTCCTCCTCCAGGTAGGAGATGCGTATTCCATGGCCGCGGCCATCGCCGAAGTGGGCCTTGATCCGCTCCTTGAGGTAGCCGACGGCGAGGACCACCTCATCCACGCCTTCCCTGCGGAAGAGGTCGATCAGGTGCGCCAGCACGGGCCTGCCGTGGATGGGGAGCAGGGTCTTGGGGATTTCATACGTGATGGGCCGGAGCCTGGTCCCCAGGCCGCCGCAGAGGACAACCGCCTTCATGCTCCCTCGTGGGGTTCGGGGGGTCTTAAAGGTTTGCCCGGCCGGGGTGGTGGAGGGGTGTTCCGCGAGTCCTGCACTGGCGAGGGATCCCGCCATGCAACCCCCGCGGCTGGGGAAAGGTTTAAAGCTTCTCCCCTCCAAGGGGAGCCTATGCAGATCTGCGTGATCGGAACCGGCTACGTGGGCCTCTGTTCCGGGGTCGGCCTCGCCGCGAAGGGCAACCAGGTCGCCTGCGTCGGCCGCAACAAGGACAAGATCGCCGGCATCCAGCAGGGCATTCCCCCGATCTTCGAGGGTGGGCTGCAGGAGCTCTTGCAGGAGGTCCTGCGGAACGGGTTGTTCCGGGCGACGGATGATTTCGCAGGCGCAGTCAAGGAGGCAGAGGCAACCTTCCTCTGCGTGGGCACCCCCTCGGGGAAGGACGGCCGCATCGACCTCACGGAGATGCGCCAGGCCGCGGCCCAGGTGGGTGAGGCCCTCCCCGATGGCTATTGTGTTGTGGTGGTCAAGTCCACGGTCGTGCCCGGGACCACGGAAGAGATGATCCGCATCTTGGAGGAGCGCTCCGGGAGAAAAGCAGGCAAGGACTTCGGCGTGTGCATGAATCCCGAGTTCCTCCGGGAAGGGAGGGCCTTGCAGGACTTCCTCCAGCCCGACCGCGTGGTCGTGGGGCAGCTCGATCCCCGGTCGGGGGATGTGCTCCAGCGGCTGTACGCCCCCTTCCAGGCCCCCATCCTGCGGACAGACCTCAAGACCGCGGAGATGATCAAGTATGCATCGAACAGCCTGCTGGCCACCAAGATCTCGTTCGCGAACGAGGTGGGCAACCTCTGCAAGCAGCTGGGCATCGACACCTACGCGGTGATGGGGGGCGTGGGCCTGGACCACCGGATCGGCCCCCACTTCCTCCGCGCAGGAGTTGGATTTGGTGGGTCGTGTTTCCAGAAGGACGTGTCCGCGCTGAAGTCGCTGGCAGAGGACCAGGGCGTCCCCGCCCCCCTCATCACCGACGTTTTGGAGGTCAACCGCAGGCAGCGCTTCAAGATTATTGATCTGCTCGAGCGGCGCTTGCCCGTGAACGGCAAAACGATTGCTATTCTCGGTCTCTCGTTCATGGGCGGGACCGATGACATCCGCGAATCCCCCGCCCTGGACATCATCCCCGCCCTGCTCCAGAAGGGCGCTGCTGTCCGGGCGTACGATCCGCAGGCCACGCGCCATGTCCGGCCGCTCTTCCCCCAGGTGACCTACTGCGCGAGCGCACGCGAGGCCCTTGCCGGGGCTGACGCTTGCCTGCTCCTGACCGAGTGGGAGGAATTCCGGTCCCTCACCGACCAGGATTTCTCGGGCATGCGTTCCCCCGTCATCCTGGAGGGCAGGCGCATGCTGGACCGGTCCAAGGTCTCGCGATTCGAGGGCATCTGCTGGTGAGGTTGTGGGCCACAAGACTCTGCGTGTTGAATCGCACGTTGTGAGAGTTCGCCGGGAGCAATCGCCTGCGCTGGCAATGGCATGACACCACAAAACCGGAAGCAGGCTCGCTGGTAGAACCTATTTAAAAGCCCTCTCCCCCTCAATGGTATGACCGATGAGATCGTGGGACTGGTCCCCGCCGCTGGCGGAGGAACCCGCCTCTACCCGTTCAGCAAGGCCGTGCCCAAGGAGATGTACCCCATCCTCGGGAAGGCTGCTATTGAGCACTGCATCGAGAACCTGCGGGCCGGCGGCATCCGCAAGGTCTTCGTTGTGGTCGGCTACCAGAAGGGCGTGCTCATGGACTATCTCGGGGATGGGAGCCCCTTCGGCGTGGATGCCGCCTACATCTACCAGCCCCAGCGGAAGGGGCTGGGCCACGCCATCCTGCAGGCGCGGAGCTGGATTCCCGGGCCGTTCGTGGTCCTGCTGGGGGATTCGTTCATCGAGCCCAAGGGGGAGATCAACGATCTCCTGGCATTGCACCGCAAAGAGCAGCCGCTTGCCACGGTCCTGCTGTTCGGCGTGGACGATCCCGCAGGATATGGGATTGCGCGCCTCGACCAGCGGGAGATCCGGGAGCTCATCGAGAAGCCCGCTCCTGCGGAGGCGAAGCGCTTCCAGGCAGAAGGCCGCTACCTCGCCATTACGGGGGTGTATGTCCTCGATCCCCGTATCTTCCCTTACCTGGAGCGCACCCAACCAGGGGCAAAGGGGGAAGTGCAGATCACCGACGCCCTCCAGTTGGCGGTCCAGGCGGGGGAGAAGGTCCTGGGCCTGGTCCTGAAAGGGCGGTATCTCGACATCGGCAAGTGGCGCACGGTCCTGCAAATCGAGAAGGAGCTTGCCGAGGGGATGGATGTGGACCTGGTCGCCCAGGAGCGGGAAGCCCTCATGCGGTCCATGCACCAGGAGTGATGATGAACACCCCACACCCCCCTGGCAACGAGCAGGATATCCTCGTCGCCGGAGGTGCGGGATTCATCGGGAGCCACCTCCACCAGCAGATTGGCGGGGAAATCTTCGACCGCCGCACCGGCCAGGAGGGGCTCGACCTCGCGCTCGTCAAGGAGCGGGTCCGCGGCAAGGAGCTGGTTTACCACCTCGCCAACATACCTGCCCACCGGCTCAGCGTCTCTTCGCCGTACGAGGTCCTGCACAACAACTACCTGGTCACCCTGAACTTCGCGGAAGCCTGCCGCCTGCACGACGTGAAGATGGTGTTCGCTTCCTCCTTCGGGGTGTATGGGAAGCAGCCCCTCCCCTTCAAGGAGGATGGCCTCCTGGCGCCCACGACTCCCTATGGCGCGGGGAAGAAGGCCTGCGAGGAGCTCCTGCAACTCTACCACGACCTGTACGGGATGGACGTGATCATTGTGCGCCCCTCGAATGTCTGGGGCGACCGGGACAGCCTGCATGAGCCCCTGCAGGTCCTCCCCCTCTGGCTGCGGAAGGTGCAGGCGGGGGAGGAGCTGGTCGTCCACGGCGAACTCACTAGCAGGGATTTCACGCACGTGTCGGATTTTGTCGCCGGCATCCGCAAGGCTGCTGCATGGAAGGGCTTCGAGGTCTTCAATATCTGCGCCGGCCAGGAGATCCGCCTGCTGGACATCGCCCGCTCCCTGACCGGCCAGGTCCGGGTGGAGCCCCTCCCTCCTACGGAGGTGGAAAGGTGGCAGGGCGACATCACGAAGGCCCGCTCCCTCCTCGAGTGGCAGCCCCGGGTGCGGTTCTGGGAGGAATTCTCCCGCTACGCGGCCAGCAGGCTCGGCAGGCCCATCACGGTGAAGGAAGTATGAAGGCCTCCCGCTTCCTCCCCCTGATCGGCCTCGCCATCTTCGCCTACCTGCTCTGGTCCATTGACCTGGGCAAGCTGGCGGCAAGCTTCCTCTCCCTGGATCCCCTCCTCTTCCTCGCCGCGCTCGGGCTGAGCGTCGTCGCGATCGCGCTGAAGGCGGTGAAGTGGCAGGTCATCATCCGGTCCTACGGCCTGCCCTTTCCCTTCCGGGAAGCCCTCAGGGGATGGCTGGTGGGGTTCGCCATAGGCCTGGTCACTCCGGGGAAGATCGGCGACTTCGCCCGCGCCTACTATCTGAAAGAGCGCGCGAACATGGGCCGCGCCCTCACCACGGTGGTGGTGGACAGGCTCGCGGACATCCTGATCCTGTTCCTCCTGGCGGCGATCGGCCTGACGGCGTTTGTTACCTTGTATGTGCCCAACGACCTCCTGCTGGCCGGGGTCTATGGATTCTTCGTGCTCTTCCTCGCGGGGCTGGCGCTCTTCTCCCGCACGCGCGTGATGATACGGGTCTTGCGGCCGTTCTACCGGTGGTTCATCTCCGATGCCCGCAAGGGAACGGTGAAGGCGGTCTTCGACGACTTCTACGGAGGGGTGGCGGTGATGGTGGGGAAGAAGCGGCTCATGCTCGCGTCCCTGGCCATCACCCTCCTGATTTGGATCGTGACCATCTTCTACGTCTGGGTGCTGGCGGTCGCCATGGGCCTGGCCGTCCCGTACTGGTTTCTCTTCCTGACCTTCCCTATCGTGGGGCTGCTGTTCGCCCTGCCTATTTCCTTCTCCGGCCTCGGGACCCGGGAAGCTGCATTGTTGTTCTTCCTCTCCTACGTCGGCATCGGTGCCGAGCAAGCAATCGCCTATTCCCTGCTCATGCTGGTCGTGGACTACCTGCTCGGCGCGGCGGGCTTCGCGCTCTGGACGCGCCACCCGATCCACTTGAGGGTGGGGAAAAACAATTTATAGATAAGAAAGACTCCTCAATCAATGGTCAACAAGACTCCTTTCCCAATTAACGTCGATGTTTTTGGGACCCAAGAAAAGAGGGATAAACGAAGAGCTTTTACCCTAACTCAAAGAAACGAGATTTGGGATCAGCAGGGGGGAAAGTGTGCAATTTGTCGTAAGAAACTAGAGGCCCGCTCAACTGAATATGATCACGTCAAACCATGGGCAGATAGGGGTCGGACAATTACCGTTAATGGCGCTGCTTTGTGCGCGAACTGTCACAAGATCAAGACTCATAAGGAGCGATTGGTAAAGATAAACAATAGCGGGAGAAGGCCTCATCAACAGGGAAATCCCTGGAATATTGAGCTGCCGAAGATTGATCTTCGCATCTAATTCATTAAGAGCCTATCCGGAAACCCCTCATGGTGACTATGCCGCCCAGGCGCGCGCCAGGTGGCACGGTCCCGGCAGGTAATCAGGTATTTCCCCCTCCCGCACAGGAGGGTAGCAAGCGAATTTTCGGACGGACCCCAAGGCTAAAAACCTGCCCTCCCAGTAGCGGTATGAAGCGCATCTCGGTGGTGATCCCGACCCTGAACGAGCGGGATTCTATCCTGCCGCTGCTGCGGCGGCTGCGGCCCCTGCGGGCGGAGGTCATTGTCGTGGACGACTCCTCCCCGGACGGGACCGGACTCCTGGTCCAGGAATATGCGCGCCGCGCGCGCGGCGTGCGCCTGCTCTCCCGGGAGGGGAGGACAGGACTGAGTTCGGCTGTCCTGGAGGGGTTCGACCTCGCCCGGGGGAGTATCCTGGTGTGCATGGATGGGGATCTCTCCCACCCCCCTGAACTCATCCCTGCCCTGGTGGCCCAGATTCGCAATGGGGCGGAGGTGGCGGTCGGCTCCCGCCGAGTGGCAGGCGGGGGGACGGACCAGTGGCCGCTCCACCGCAAGCTGACGAGCGACGCCGCCACCCTGCTGGCGCGCACGCTGCTGCGGACCCGGCTGAAGGACCCCTTGTCGGGATTCTTCGCGGTGGATGCGGCCTTCTACCGGGGGGTCCGCCCCCGGCTGGATCCCCGCGGGTACAAGATCCTGCTCGAGCTGGTGGTTCGCGGGCGGCCCCAGCGGGCGGAGGAAGTGCCGTTCACCTTCAGGAACCGGCAGGCAGGGCACAGCAAGCTCAGCCCCCTGGTGGCGGCGCAGTACCTGCAGATGGTGTGGGGGTTGCGCAGGGGCGTGAGGTAATGTCCGCTGGCGAAACACTCGCTGCCCGTCTCAGACGATATACTTGTCCCGGCGCTCCTGATAGAACTGGAAGGTTTTCCGGAGGCCTTCCGGGAGGGGGGTGGAGGGCTTCCACCCGAAGGTGCGCGTGAACTTCTCGAACGAGACGAAGAAGTCGCCCACCTCGATGCTCTTCCGCTCGACCGGCCAGGGGACCATCTCGAAGCGGGCATTGAAGCCGAATTCCTTGCCGGCGGCTACCACCGCGGCGGCCATGTCCGCCAGGGAGATCGGCTGGCCTGACCCCAGGAGGAAGATCTCCCCGTCGGCCTTCCCGCTGTTGGCGAGGAGCATCGCCTGGACCACGTCATCAACGTAGTTGTAGTCGCGCAGCTGGGTCCCGGGGGAGAACACCTTGATGGGCTGGTCCAGGAAGACGAGCCGGACGAAGTAGTTCATGATGCCGTACTTGCCGTGCTTCATCTGGTGCCGGGGACCGTAGCAGTTGTTGATGCGGAGCGAGCAGGTCTTCATCCCGTGGCTGGTGTGGTAGATGAGATGGTACTTCTCCCCCGCCCACTTGTCGACTCCGTAGATGTCGGTGGGGCTGTCGGGGTGGGTCTCGTCGCAGGGCTGGCGGACCACCTTCCCGATCTGGCCCCTGGTTCCTGCGTAGATGATGCGCGCGCGGTCATTGACCTTGCGGCAGGCCTCCAGCAGGGTGAGGTTCCCCCTGATGTTGATGTCGATGTCGGTCCAGGGGTCGGTCATGGAGTCGATGTGGGAGACCTGGCCGGCGCAGTTGTAGATGGTGTCCTGGTCCATCACGGCTTCCATGCAATCATCGGGATTGCGGATGTCCCCTACGAGGAGGCGGACGCTGTCCCGGATCTCCTCGATGTTCGCGAGGTTGAACCCCATGGGCTCGATCATGGCGTCCAGAATGGTCACCTGGTCGCCCCTGGCCACGAGGGCCTGGGCCAGGTTGCTGCCGATGAAGCCCAGCCCCCCGGTAATGAGGACGCGCGCCATAGGAATGGGATGGGGGAGGGGATTTATAAGGATGGGCCCGCTTCTCGCGGCTTTTAATCCTTCGCACCCATAGGGAGGCATGGCGAAGGGAAGGCTCTTCATCACGGGTTTCGGCGGGCAGATAGGAACCGACCTGGCCCTGCAGGCGAAGGAGTGGGATGTCCTGGCAGCCTTCCACCGGACCGGCCAGGGCCTGGGGGTCCCTACCGTGAGGATGGATGTGACCGAGCACGACCGCGTGCGCGCCCTCCTGCGGGAGTTCAGGCCGGACGTGGTCATGCATGCCGCCAGCCTGACGCAGGTGGACCTCTGCGAGCGCGAGCGGGAATTGGCCCGCCAAGTGAACGTCGATGCGACCCAGGTATTGGCCGAAGCCTGCAGGGAGGTGGGGGCGTTCCTGGTGTACTTCTCCACGGATTTTGTGTTCGACGGCGAACGCGGCGGCTACGCCCCCACGGACCAGCCCAGCCCGGTCAACTACTACGGCCTGACTAAGCTCCAGGGGGAGGCTTTCTGCCAGGGGGGGCTCATCGCGCGCACGTCGGTGGTCTATTCCCCCCATCCGCACTCCTTCAACTTCGCGCGCTGGGTCGTGGACGAACTCCGCGCGGGGAAGGCCCTCAGGATCGTGACCGACCAGGTGGCTTCCCCGTCGCTTTCCAGCAACATCGCCGCAGCGGCGCTGGAGCTCGCCGAGCGGCGCCTGCCGGGCATCCTGCATCTGGCGGGAAGCGAGGCCATCAGCAGGCATGATTTCGCCCTCCGGATCGCCAAGGAATTCCGTCTTGACCGATCGCTGATCACCCCCATCCTGACTGAGGCGCTCCAGCAACTGGCCCGCCGCCCGAAGGATTCCTCGCTGGACGTGCGGCAGGCGCAATCCCTTCTTAAGACCAAACTGCTCAATGTAGAGGAAGGGCTGCGCGCCCTGCACCAGGAGATGGCCGATGTATAAAGGCAAGCGGATCGCGGTGTGCATGCCCGCCTACAACGGGGCGGAGAAGATCGCGGGGGTCATCGCCCGCACGCCCAAGATCTACGACCATTTCATCGTGGTGGACGACGGCAGCACCGACGCCACCCCGGAGATCCTGAAGAAGATCAAGGGCATCACGGTCATCAGGCACCCCCAGAACCGGGGCTATGGGGGCGCCCAGAAGACCATGTACCGCGAGGCGGTCAAGCGGGGCGCGGATTTCGCCGTCATGCTCCACCAGGACGGCCAATATTCCCCCGCGGACATGCCCGCCCTGCTGGACGCGGCCATCGCGGAGCAGGCTGACGTCGTCCTGGGGTCGCGCATCCTGAGCGGCAAGCAGGCCATGCTGGATGGGGGGGTGCCAGCCTATAAGTACTACGGGAACCGCTTCCTGACTGCGGTCGAGAATGCCGCCTTCGGCACGAAGATCGCCGAATTCCACACCGGCTACCGCGTCTACTCCAGGAAGGCCATCAACGCCATCGACCTGGATTCGCTCACGGAGAAGTACTACTTCGACAGCGACATCATCCTCGAGGCGCTCAAGCACCACCTCAAGATCGCCCAGGTCCCCATCTCGGTCCACTACTATGAGAACGTCACGGCGGCCAACCCCTTCTCGTACGGGCTGGAGATCCTCTTCCTCGTCGCGAAGTTCATGCTCCGCGGCAGGCGCATCCTCCGGGCGCGGCAGTAGGGAGCCTTCCCGGAGTACGGCATCCTTCTCTCCACCCCCCGGGGAATAGGGAAAAAGGTTAAAAAGCTCCCCCTGGAGGGGGGATATGGAACTCCGCAGGTACAAGAACTGGCCGCAGATCTCCGTCGCGGACCGCCCCCGGGAGATCCGGGCGGTGAAGATCCCTTCCGAATGGAAGATGGATCCTCTGGGCTACTTCCTCATCAAGGTGAACCGGGAGGCCAAGGAGATCGAGGTGGGCTTCTGCGGCCCGGACCACAAGCTGACCGCCATCATCCGGGGCACGCACCCGGAGGAGATCTACTACACCCTCCTGCGGGAGCGGCTGCTCTCGAGCGTCCAGCACGGCTGCAACATTGGTGAAGAATTGGAGAAGGCCTACGTCGCCCTCCAGACCGGGCTGGAGTACGTCCAGGACGACGACCTGAAGCTCGGGCAGCTCGCGAAGAAGTGAGTCCCAAGAGTTCCCCTGCGAAGGCGGCGGGGGATCATTCCGTTCCCGAATCTCCCAAGCGCGACACACTCGGAGCGCTCCAACGCATTTAAACCGCGCGGCCAAGTGGACGGCATGAAGGTTCTGCCCCTGCTGCTGATGCTCCTGCTCCTGGCGGGCCTGGGGGCGCGGCTGTGGGGCCTCGGCGATGGCTTGATATGGCGGGACGAGGGGATTGCAGCGATTGCGGGGATCAAGCTCCATCATGCCAACCCCTACGACGCGCGCTACTTCTCCTCCGAGCATCCCCCGGTGGGAAGGTGGCTGATCGGCCTTCCCTCTGCAGCTGTCGAGGCAGACTATGCCGATGTCCTGCTCATCCAGCCCCACCTCTTCGCCTTCACCTTCCTCACCCCTTGGAAAGAGGTCACGGTCCCGATGCGGGCGGTGGTGGCCTTGTTCGGGGTCCTGGCCGTGCTGTTCCTCTTCCTCCTCGGACGGGAGCTCTTCGGGACAGAAGCGGGCTTATGGGCAGGCGCCCTTGCCGCGGTCTCGGTGGATTTCGTCGCCTATTCCCGCATCCTGTATACTGACATGTTCGCCCTGGCCTTCTCCGTTGCTACCATGTATTGCTTCGTGAAGTACCGGCGCGCGCCTGCGGGGGGGGAGTGGAAGACCATGGGGGAATACCTCCGGCGCAACCAGAAATTCCTCTACCTCCTGGGAACCCTGGTCTTCTTCGTCCTTGCCCTCGGGTCAAGGCTGCTGTACCCCCTCTTCGTCGCGCCGGTCCTGGTCCTGGCAGCGCTGCTGTCCTGGAAGGGGTGGAAGGATTTCGCCGCGGTGGCTGGGGTGGTCCTGATCGGCCTGATCGTGTTTCTCCAGGTGGTCTACCCGCCGGAACTCCAGGCGTTCGCCTTCAAGATGCACTACGGGGTGGGCGGGTATGAGGGGTTCGCGCGCATGCAATTCAGCGCGGCGCGGTTCGTCCCCATGCTTTTCCTGCGGAATTCCTATGCGTCAGCATTCGCTCTCGTGATTGCCATTGCCGGATTCGCGTTGCTGGCAAAGAACAAGCCCTCAGCCCGCAAGCCCAAGGCGGTCCTGCGCTGGGTGCGGGCCAAGGAGAGCAGGGCCCTGCTGATAGCGTTCCTCGTCGTGCCGTTCCTCATCTACCTGTTCACCCGGTACGGCACCCAGCCCTCCTACACCGAATTCATGCACCTCCCCCTCTTCATCCTGGGGGGATGGGCGCTCGCGCGCGCGCGCCGGGAGGTGAAGGTCGCCGGAATCGCCCTGCTCCTCCTTGCGGTTGCCATGCTGGTGATGCTGCATCCGGCCTACGCGGACTATGCTAATTTTGGCGCGCGCGACTTCGTCATCCAGAACTTCGAGCAGGGCTATGACCCGCAGGCCATGGCGCAGCAGGTCATTGCTGCCATGGGAAGCCTCCAGGGGCCGTTCCTCTCCAACGAGCAGAGCATCCTGTACAAGACCGCGGCCGAACCCCTGCCCCCGGGAGGATTCCCCGATTGCACGACCGATTACCTGGATAGGTTCGTGGGGGGCTACCTGGTCTACCGGGGATCGTACACGAGCGCGCCCACCATCCAGGAGGACCAGCTGCTCTGCCCCCTCGTCAAGGGCTACGCTCTCCAGCTGGAGCGCTCGTTCTCAACAGCAGACCCGGAGGACCGGTATCCCATCCACCTCTACCGCATCGGGCCGCGGGCGGTGTAGGGCTTCTCCCGCAATGTCGGAGGCGATGAGGCACTCGTATGTGTTTAGGGGTCGCCGCAGAATAACGTGAACGATGTTCAAGATCTCGGACGAGGGGATGATGTCATGAGCATCCGGAAGCGTTCGCTTCATTCTCAATGGATACACCA
>JACQOD010000004.1 GCA_016202725.1 Candidatus Aenigmatarchaeota archaeon
CGCATGCACGGCCCCTTCGTACTTGTCCTTCATGATGGCGAGAAATGCCGGCAGCCGGTCGGGCGGGACGCGCACCCGGCGCGCAAGCTCCCGGTACCCCTCTTCCGGCGGTTCCCAGGCGCGCAGGTTCATGACCTCGGCCATCTGGAGCCGGTACCTGGCGAGCGGGACGTCCATGCGCGCCTCCCGGAAGAACGCCTGGATGGCCGTATTCTCCCGCTCGTGCTTCTCGTGCTCGCCTTCTATATAGACCAGCGTATACCAGAGGTCGAAGACCACGGCCTTGATGGGCGCAGGGGACCCAGCTTCCGGCGCGCGCGACATCCCCATCACACCGCCCCCGCGAGGATAAGCAGGCCGTACCCGATGCTCGCGACCCCGCTTCCTGCCACGAGCGCGGTCCTGACCTTCCACCCTCCCCTGACCGCCGGGACAGAGAGCAGCGCGGCGAACGCCGCCATGCCGGCCAGCACGCCCGCGCTGAAGAAGGCCAGGCCGGCAAGCACGCCTTCCAGGGAGGAGAGGCCCACCGTCAGCGTGAGGAGGATCAGCAGCTCGTCATTGCTGGCCAGGCCGTGGATGATGCCGATGCCCAGCAGGTGGCGGTGCGCGTGCCCGTCCCCGTGGACGTGGCGGTGGGCGTGCACCCGCCCCCCGTGGGCATGCCGGTGCACGTGTCCGGGGCGGACATCCCGCAGGGCGAACGCGCCCAGCGCGACCAGCAGGATGCCGACCAGGAGTTCCCCGGAACCAAGCACCGTTCCCAACGCCAGGTCCCTGAAGTGGAACAGCAGCAGCGTCAGGGCCGCCGCCGTCAGGATGTGGCCCGCGGCCCAGTGCAGGCCCAGCATGAGCGCGCTCCGCGATGAGGACGACCGCGTGGCGTACGTGGCGACCGCAGCGATGTGGTCCGCGTCCATGCTGTGCTTCAGGCCGAGCAGCAGGGCCAGCAACAGGGCGAAGGGGTCCATGCCTGGATTTGGCGGCGCGGGCTTAAAGGCGCGGGGTCGGCAGCGATGCACTTCCTGTCCATTCCTGTAATTGTAAGGTACGTGTGTAGCTGCCAAACGCATGCTATCGGTTTCCAACACGGAGGGAACAATGACATCACATGCAAGAGAACCTGCGGTGGTCAGTGAGCTAAACACATACGTTGTAAGAAATGGCTTTCTGCGCCCGCTGTTCGCACATGAAACCTTTATATATCAGTTGTTACATAATGTATAACAATGAGAGAGGTTATACCATGACCACCAGGGGCGACCGAACATGATGGCTGCGGGGGAGTTGCGGGTCTACAGGGCGCTGTACCTGAACAGGGAAGGGCTCCACATCAGGGATATTTCCAAGAAGGCCGATCTCACCCTTCCGGCGGTCTCCGCGCATGTCCGCAAAGGGGAAGAACGCGGGGTGATCTCCTGCACCACCAAGGGGAGGATGAAGACGTGCAGGTTGAATCTTGGACGCAAGGAATTGGTGCCGGTGCTGCAGGAAGTTGAATGGTCGCGGTTCGTGCAGCTGCCGGGAGCCATACGACGATCGATAAACTCCTTTCTGGACGACCTCCAGGAAAAGCCCCTCATTGCGCTGCTTTTCGGCTCTTTCGCCACGGGAAAACAGGGAAGCGCCAGCGATGTGGATGTGCTGCTGGTCTACCAGCGCGTAGACGACGTCCTCATGAAGAACGTGGAAGCTTCCGCAGCCAAGATAAACGGCCGGACGCGTGCGAATATCCAGCCAGTAAGCATCAGCTATGATGAATTCCGGAAGGAGATGCTGAATGCAAGAAACGAGTTCATGAAGGACATACGAAGGTCCGGCTTGGTGGTGTGCGGCATGGAAGCGTATCTTGGTCTGATTGCGGGGGTGTACGCATGACGTTCAGGGAAGAGCGATACGAAGATTGGCTCAAGAACCCGGAGGTTTGCAAAAGGCATTTCGAGCGCCTCTTCGGGAAAGGCGTGGTATCGGCAATTTCCGACACGCAGGCGTGGAGCGCCCGGCACCTGGAGAAAGCCGACCATAACCTTGATTTCGCAACCCTTATCCATGACATCCACCACACCGCGGTGAAGGACAGGTTCCCGGGACAGACGTTCTATGACTGGACAACAATCGCGTATTATTATGCGATCTACCATGCGGCTCTCGCGCTCTTGGCGCTCGCTGGCTACCGGTCAAAGTCCCACATGGCAACGTTATGCGGGATCATCCTGCATTACTACCACAAGAACAGGGTCCTTGAAAAGAAGCACATCGAGATGCTGGGGCAGATAGACCGGAGAAACATCGAGCAATTCATCGAAGCCCAGGGACTCAGGGAACGGGCGAGCTACGGCGTTTCTGTCGCCTTTGAGGAGCGGCTCTCGGCATTGGCGAGAAACGACGCGATCGCATTTTTGGAGAAGATCAAGGACATACGGGGAGAATGACAGGCGCTCCTCGCCCGGAGAACCACCGTCCTTGGACACCCCGAAGACTCGCCAACGCAATGACCCTCCCTCTCGGGAGTAGATGCACCCTTCGGCAGCTCTCGGAGCTTCAGAAGTACACGAACTTGTGCTCGCGCGAGATGCTCGCGACCTCCACGGCCCGGATGATGTCGGCGAAGGCGTCCTTCATCTCGGCATGATTGAGGCGGCTCACCTTTCCACGTGCAGCCACACCTTCCCCACGATAGCCTTCCGCGGAAGGGGGCCAACATCCCGGCTGCGCGCGCGGTTGTCCCCCCGCAGCCAGCAGCCCTCTGGCGAGAGCTTGCTAACCCTTTTCAGGACAAACCCCGGAGGAGCGCGGGCCACCACCACGTCCCCCGCCCGCAGGCGGAGGAAGGGCCTCACCAGGACGTAGTCCCCCTCCCGGAAGGAGGGGAGCATGCTGTCGTCCTTGACCCGGAAGCGGCGCAGGCACATGCTGCTGGATGGGAGCGAGGGAAGAAATACCCTCCTTTTATGATGGAAGGACAATACAGGGAGGTGATCGGCGTCTACTGGGGGCGGTTCAACCCGCCCCACCGCGGCCACCTGCGACTCATGCAGCGGCTGCTGCGGGAGGTGGATACCCTGGTGGTCGCCGTGGGCTCTGCCGAGCAAAGGGACACGCGGCGCAATCCGTTCAGCGGCCCGGAGCGGAAGCGGATGCTGCAGGCATACATCCGGGAAGCGTGCCTACCCGTGCGCCGCGTGCGGGTGGTCACCGTGCGGGACGGGCCCTCGCTTGCAAGCGCGTGCGGAACCTCTTCGCCGCCTGCTGGCCTTTCGATATCCTGTTCACGGACAAAGTGTCCATCATCCGCATCGCGGAGAAGCGGGTGCGGGTGCGGCGCATCCGGAGGACGGGAGAGGAATCGGCAACGGCCATCCGCAACGCCATCGCCGCGGATGCTCCCTGGCAGCAGCTCACCGGGAGGTCGGTCGCGGCGCTGATCACAGCCTGCGGGGGGGAGCGGCGCATCAAGCGGGCGTACGGGAAAACGGCGTGACCTCCGGGTCAGCCGTCAGAACTTCGGGTAAACAGTCTCTTTCTCCGTGGGGTAGGGGGCCGTGACCCGCTGGGTCGTGACCTTCTTGGCTGCCCAGAAGTGCTCGGCCAGCTGGTTGACCGCGTCCAGCAGCTGCTCGGCAGCAGCCAGATTCGCTTCCACCTTCGCCTGCGAGCCCAGCTTCATGATCTTCCAGACCAGGTCGTGCAGCCCCTGCGGGGCCTGTTCGGGCTTGAAGAAGTCCCCCCAGAGGATGCGCACCTCGTGCTTGACGATTTCCGCGTGCTCTTCCTTGGCGTGGGTGAACCTGGCGAGGTTGTGCATGAGCTCGAGCCGCTGCGCGGGCTGCATCTCAGGAGCGGGCTTGGGCAGCTGTTGGATGAGCTGGTTCATGCGGATGACTGTATGCGCGGCCATGAGGGCGCGGTGGGGGTCGTAGATCCCGCAGGGGATGTCGCAGTGGGCCCAGGC
>JACQOD010000005.1 GCA_016202725.1 Candidatus Aenigmatarchaeota archaeon
CCCCCCAGAGGAGGGCCGCCAGGGGCGAGCCGTACACGATCCCCGCGATGGACGCATTGTAGTTCAGCACGAAGATCGATCCTGACCCATAGAAGTACGACAGGATCACGGCAATCGCCACGATCATCATGTTGTTCGTGAAGATCTCCGCGAAGAGGGCGGTGTCGAAGAAGCTGCCGGCCGAGCCGAAGGCCCGGCCGCCGATGACGTCCAGCTGGTTACGGAAGGCGCTGTCCCTGATGTCGGGGGCCAGGATGCCGAACAGGATGGTGTAGGCCAGGGCCATGCCCAGGAACAGGAAGGCGAAGAAGAGGAGGGACGGGTTCTTGCGGGAGAAAACGGAGGTGTAGGAAGGGGATTCGGGCCGGGCCACCTTCAGGATGTAGGGCACGATCAGGATCGAGGACAGCCCGATCATGGCCACGCTCACGCTCGAGCGGAAGATCAGGAAGCTCGTGCCGAAGCCGATCAGGGTGAAGACGAACCCGATGAAGAGGGCCACATCCGGCTGGTTGTCCAGCAGCTTCCGTCCCACCACCCGTTCCAGCACGTGTCCCACCCGAAGGCGCCAGCCCAGCCGCAGCGCGCGAGGCGCAGGCCGCGCCGCGGCCCTGAGTTACTATTTATCCCCCGGCCCATAAAAACTACGCATGGCCCTCCTCCCGCGGGTGCTCGAGCGCATCACCCCCACGCCCGCGGAGGAATTGGAGATGCGCGCCCTGATAGACCGGGTGACTGCGGCGGCCCGCGCGACGGGGATTCCCCACACCCTGGCCGGCTCCTTCACCCGGGGGACGTGGATGCGGGACAAGCGCGAGGTCGACCTCTTCCTCCTCTTCCCCCCTACCCTAAGCAGGGCCCAGCTGGAGCAGCGGGGCCTGGCCACGGCCCGCCGGATCGTCCGCGCCCTCCGGGGGAAGGCCGCCCTGGCCTTCGCGGAGCACCCCTACCTCCGCGCGCAGGTGGGGAAGTTCCAGCTCGACCTCGTCCCCTGCTACCACGTCAAGGATCCGACCAAGCTCCAGTCCGCCGTGGACCGCACGCCCTTCCACAACCACTACCTGGCAAAGCACTTCCCCGCGACCCTCGCCCCCGAGGTCCGCCTGCTGAAGCAGTTCCTGAAGGCCGGGGGCCTGTACGGCTCGGATGCCCGGACCGAGGGCTTCTCCGGCTACCTGTGCGAGCTCCTGATCCTCCGCTACCGGTCGTTTGATGCGCTCATTCGGGATGCGGCTGCGTGGACGCCCGGACATCGGGTCGACCTCGCGGGCCACGGCGCAGGGGAATGGCCGCGCCAGCCCCTCATCGTGGTCGATCCCGTGGATCCCCGCAGGAACGTGGCTGCCGTCCTCTCCCCAGCTGCCTTCGCCGCCTTCGCCAGCAGGTGCAGGCAATTCATCGCCAGGCCCGGCGAGCGCTTCTTCTTCCCCCGGCCCTTGCCCCCCAAGCCCGCGGCCCTGCTCCGGCTGCTCAGGAGCAGGGGGACGCGCCCCCTCGCCCTGGCGTTCCCCCGCCCCAACGTGGTGGACGATATCGTCTTCCCCCAGCTCCGCCGCTCTGCTGGCCGCCTGGAGGCCATCCTGCAGGAGGCGGAGTTCCGCGTCCTCGGGACTGCAGTCCATGCGGATGCCCGCCAGTGCCTGATCCTGCTGGAACTGGAAACGTGGTCCCTTCCCTCCATTCGCAAGGTGGTCGGCCCTCCCCTGTTCGTCCGGCAGCACGCGGACGAATTCCGCGCCAAGTACCGGAAGGGCAAACTCTGGATCGAGGGCGACCGCTGGGTGGCCGAAACCGCCCGCATCTTCCCCCAGGCTGAGACCCTGCTCCGCCAGCTGCTGCGCACCCCTCCCGCGAAGCTGGAGGCCAGGGGGATAGCATCGTTCCCTGCGAAGGGTTTCCGCAGGGCCCGCCTCCTCGAAGCCCCCGCCCTCGCCGCGCTCGCCCGCGACCCCCAGGTCGCAGCCTTCCTCCGCCAGTACCTCACCCGCGACATCGACTGAAGCTGCCCGGTGTCATGGACCTGCCCGTCATCCCCCACCCCGCCAGTCCTCGACCGCGACATCGCTGAAGCCCGCTTGCCCGCACGCTTATTATCCCCCCGCCCAAACATGTCCCATGAAGGGCTTCATCCACATCGTGGAGATTATCATCATCGCCCTCGTCGTCTTCGTGGTGATCGTCCAATTCTCCCTGGTCCCGCGGGTGCCTTCCGAGGCTGACAGGGTCAAGCTCCGCCTGCTGGCCGCGGACACGCTCCACGCCCTGGACGCGCGCGGCCTGCAGTGGCAGAATGCCTCTGCGGTCGCGCAGGGCATCGAGCAGGCCCTTGGGGGGAGCGCGGTCGCCTACCGCGTGGAGCTGCGCAACGCCGTGAAATCCGCCATCCGCGTGGGGTGCGTCTGCTCCTCAGATGAGCTGGCCCTTCTGCAGGACATCCTCGAACCCATCCAGGTCAACCACCTGGACATCTCGTTCCTCATCCAGCACCTGCCCCCGCCTGACCTGGCGAACCCGCCCGCCATCCCCGTCACCAACGACGTCACGGTCTTCTTCTCCACACCCCTGGCCGACGAAAACACCTTTCCGCCGTATTCGTACCGGGATCCCCTCGAAACGGCCCTGCGCGCAGGCACGGGCGTGATCGTGGCGCGCGACCTGGACCTCGATGCTGTTTCGTCTGAGGAATTGTCGCTCTTCCAGCGGTACTTCAACCTCACCCGGCCCGACCCCCTCGCGGTTGCCGGGGGAGATCCCCTCCAGTTCACGGACCCCGCGCCCTTCACCCTGGGCAACCCCCGGCTCTTCGCCCTGCAGGTCCCGGTCTATTATGACGACTTCGCCGGCCAGGAAGGCTTCGCCGAGGCGGCAGGCAGCTGGTCCCTGGGGAGCGGGACCTACACCGCCGCGGGCGAGCCGGCCTTCGCGGCCCTGCCGGGATCGCCTCCCGCGAACTACTCCGTCCGCCTCAATCTCTCCTTCCTCCCCGAAGGCGACCACGCGGGGTGGTCCCCTGCCTACCAGGGGGAGGGGGACTGGGTGCTCGCGGGGGTGGACATGGAGGGATTCCTCGTCATCCGCAATGACTCCACGGTCTTCGCCTTCCGCAACCTCGCTGGACCGCTCGTAGTCGGCACGGTCTATCCCGTGGAGGTGAACGTCACCGGCCGGGACATCGCCGTCACTGCCTGGGAGGGCGGCTCGCCCACCTCCCTCGCCTTCCGCTGGCCTGTCCCGCTTGCGGGCCAGTACGGCCTCCTGGCGAACGCCACGACCGCAGGCCAGCATGCGTCCTTCTCCGACTTCGCCCTCACCCTGGGGGGCACGGTGGACCTGCCCCGCTTTCTGGATCCGGCGGAGAGGGTCGCCATCCCCGATGGCGCGCGCAACGACTCCATCCTCCTGCGGGAGGAGAGTACCGGCCTCCCCGCCCTCGTGGCCAACGACGGCATCCCCGCGGCCGACTTCCTCCCGGGGCGCTCCGTGTGGCTGACCGGGGGGTGGTACGACCCGGCGACGGGGGACCAGGAAGCGGAGGGTCGCGCCCTCCTGAAGGCCGCGGTCCTCTGGGCCGCGGGCGACGCCTTCGCGCTCATCCCGAACACCGTCCCCAACCCCGAGACCGTCTCCCTCATCACGGCAGCGGACGGGGATTTCTTCCAGCCCCTGGAGGTCCTCCTCCGCCTGGATTACGTCTTCGGGCGCCGGTGAGGGGGGTGCGTGGGAGCGGCTGATAGCAGCCCGCCTGCAGGTGGCTGCGAAGGGAACCATGGCAGCACCCTTGTGTTGCAGCAGCGGGTTATGTGGCCTTCGTTGCCTTCTGGACCCCGCGGCTTTCTCTGTCCCCCCAGCAATGCGCTCGCGACCTTTTCAACAAAGGTACATGTTTAGCTCATTGACCACCGCAGGCTCTCTTGATTCTGATTCCATTGTTCCCTCTTTTTTGGAAACCGATAGCACGCGTTGTGCAGCTAAACACGTACCAACAAAGCTCAGCACCCCCATGCCTTTTTATCCCCCCTTCCCCTTGATACGGCATGGAAACCCAGGAAGAATTTGTCCGCGTGCGCCTCCCCAGGAGCGGGGAAGTGATCGGCGAGATCGAGGCCCTCCTGGGCGCGAGCCGCTTCCACGTGGTCTGCAAGGACGGCAAGAAAAGGCTCTGCCGCATCCCCGGCAGGTTCCGCAAGCGCATCAAGATCCGCGTGGGCGACCTCGTCCTGGTGGAGCCCTGGACCGTGGAAGGGGACGCCAAGGGCGATGTGGTCTGGATCTACACCCCCACGCAGGCCAACTGGCTCCGCAGGAAAGGCTACTGGTGAACGCCGAGCGGCACCCACCCTTTTCATCCCGCTGGCCAGCGGCCTCCGAGGCGGACAGTAAACTTCTTACCGTTACCTCCCCCAGGCGGCGATGGGGCGGCAGGGACAGGCGCATGACAGCCTGAAGCCGGAAAAGGCTGGATCCCCGGAGGCGGGTGTAACGTTGGAAACGTGACTTTACACGAGGACCGGGTTTTTTAAGCACGAGGGCAACGCCTCAGCATGTTCAACGAACTCCGCGTGCCGCGGGCCCGGGCCCCCCTTGTGCGCGATGCCGCCGCCAGGATCCAGGAGCGCACCCATACCCGCATCCGCGTCTCCAAGGAGGGGGAGGTTGACCTGGAGGGCGAGGTGGAGGGCCTGCTCCTCGCGGGCAACGTCCTCCGCGCCGTCAGCCGGGGATTCTCCGTGGCCTCTGCGCTCGTCCTCCTGGACGAGCACCTGCAGCTCGCGGTGGTCCCGGTGGACGGGACCGAGAAAACCATCCAGCGGCTCCTCAGCCGGGTGATCGGCCGCAACGGCAGGGCAAAGCACACCATCGAGCGCCTCGCCGGGGTCCAGATGGTGGTGTACGGCAAGACCGTGGCGATCATCGGCACGGCCGAGGCCGCGGCGCGCGCCGCTGCTGCCGTGGAAGACCTCCTTGACGGGAGGAAACATTCCTACGTCTGGGCGAAACTGGAAAAGCTCCGGCGCCTGGACCGCGCAGAGTTCTGAGGCCGTGCTCCTGGCAGCGCCAAACCCGGACTGCATCGGATACTTTTTGAGGGAGTGGGGGCACGACATCCGACTCCAGAAAATTTTACCGGGGCCTGGTTTTATAAGGCAGCCTTACCATACATTACTCAAGAGGTGTCACCATGGCAGCCAAGAAGGCACGCAAGAAAAAGCGATAATCACTCTGTTCGAATCACCGAACGAGCCTTTGTCGATGACTTCCGTGATTTATATTCCGCCGCGTTCTGGTTTCCGTTCGTTTTCCCTTCTGTTGCACCCGGCCTTTTTATTGCTAACCGCAGGAGATCCATCATGAAGGCGATGATCGGCGAGTTGCGGATTGGCATGCAGGTGGACTCCTTGTTCAGCGTGAAATACAAGCGCGCCCCGGTCCTGTACAACCCCGCCAAGGGGGGAATCGGCTGGCGCTTCGCCTTCGGGGCGGCTGACCGCACGGGCGAGATCGAGGTCAGCTACTGGGGCGGCGCGGACGAGAAGGGCGTCCGCGCGCTCCATGCCTCCTTCCGGGAGGGGGACATCGTCCGCGTGAAAGGGATGGTGGGCACGTGGAAGGACCGCCCCAAGATCGACGTGAACGAGGGCATGGGGTCCATCGAGAAGGCCCAGCCGACCGACCTCAGCGACTTCATCCCCGCCACCACGAAGGATGTCGGGGCGCTCTATGGGGAACTGCTCGCATTGGTGGCTGGCGTGCAGCACGCCGGCCTGAAGCAGCTCCTGGAGGCATTCTTCCTCGACCCCGCGTTCGCCGCGGCCTTCAAGAAGGCTCCTGGGGCGATGACCATCCACCACGCCTGGCTGGGCGGCCTGCTCGAGCACTCGCTCGGGGTCGCCCGCATCGCGCTGGCAGCCGCCAGGAACTACCCCGGCGTCGACCAGGATCTCGTGCTGGCAGGCTCCTTGCTCCACGACGTGGGGAAGATGCGCGAGCTGGAGGTCACCACGAACATCAAGATAGGGGAGGAGGGCATGCTGCGCGGCCACACCGTCCTGGGCGAGGAGATGGTGCGGGAAAAGGCAAAAGGCATACTCGACGAGCTGACGCTCCTCAAGCTCTCGCACATCATCCTCTCCCACCTCGGCAAGAACGAGCATGGCGCGCCGAAGGAGCCCATGTTCACGGAGGCTGCCGTCGTCTACTATGCGGACGAACTGGACTCCAAGGCCAACCAGTTCGAGCGCATCCGGACCGAGACCACCACCGAGGACTTCCGGGTCTACGACCGGTGGCTGCACGAGGTCTACCTGCGGTAACAGGCCAGAAGCCGCCACACCGCGCGCGCCTCCGCAATTCGTCAGGGCGTTGCCCAAAGAAGAGGCGGAATTCGGAAAGCGGCCGGCGCCATGCTGCCATATCCTGCCCCCGAGGAGCTTATTAGCCGAAGAAGTAACCTGGCACATGGACCTCGAATTCGCTATCAACAGAGACTATCTTGCGAGGCATACGCTGGAAAGCATGCTGCAGGGCAAGTATTCTTCGGACACCTTCAGGGACGACCTCGCCGCGTTTCTCAGCGTCGCCCGCGGCATGGATGAAGGCCTCCTTCGGGAATGGCAAGCCCTGCTGCCCCGCCAGCAGCAGCCCGCGTATGGAGAGTTTTTGTTGCGGTGCGATCCCCTCTTGAAGAAGTTGGAGATGACGGATGCCTTTGGGCGGCTGCACTCACAGACCGAACAGTACCGCGCGGAGACTGCGGCGCGGTGGCGCGCTGACGGCGACCGCTCTACGGCGGATATGGAGAATATCACCGGCCTCGACGTTGCCGGTGAGCGCTTCACTGTCTGGATCACCCACCCCTCCTTGAAGAATGGCGTCTATTTCGGCAACCAGCAGATTGGCTGGGGGCATGCCGAGGACTTCCCCCACTACACGACAATCTACCTGTGGCACGAGATCCTCCACAGCAAGCTCCCTGATGAAGATCATGCCCACGCGGTCATCCAGTTGGCGACCGATGACGAGCTGCGGGTCAGGCTCAACGGCGGCTCCTACCCGCCGCACATGGGCCACGAAGAATTCTTTCCCGAAATGGACCGCCTCCTGCCCGCCTGGCGGAACTACCTGTGGGCTCCCTCGCGCGACATCCGGACGTTTGAGGCGGACACCAGGCAGGCTCCCCAACCATTAATCCTTGCGGCTCCAAGGAGAGGGCATGGGCCCCCAGGAAATCTATGACCGCTGCATGCAGGGCTCCCTGCGCAAGCTGGTGAAGGGCGGGCTCGTCTACCAGTACGCCATCAACCCCTACTTCGTGTGGTGCGAGGCCAACGCTCCCAGGAGCGAGAAGGACCCGGAAAGCCCGTACATGACCCTCATCTTCGAGAACGGGAGGGTGCACGAGCAGGAGGTCTGCGATCTCCAGTTCCCTGGGGGCGTCGCCCTGGACCCGACCCTCTACGAGCAGGCCTTCCGCCAGACCCTCGAGGCCCTCTTCCAGGGGGAAAAATACATCAAGAACGGGATCGTCTACTTCCTTCCCGAAGGCTACGTCGCCGTCCCCGACATTCTCGAGAAGAAGCAGGGCCCCTCCCTCCTGGGAGATTTCCACTACGAGGTGATCGAGGTGAAGTCCTCGCGCCAGATCAGGACCGAGCACATCCTCCAGGGCGCCTACTACACCTTCATCATGGGCATCATCCAGGGGGTGACCCCCGAGGCCTTCTCGCTCGTGGACGGGAAGAAGAACCGGGAATACTTCTCCTACAAGGAGTACGAACCCCTCCTCCAGGAGACCATCCGCAGCATCAAGGACATCTACCAGGGAAAAGAGGTCCCGCCCAGCAAGCTGAACTGGCCCTGGTCCTCCTACTCCCTGAAGAAGCTGCTGGAGCAGCAGCACATCTCCCTGATCCCCAACCTCTACCAGAGCCACCGCCAGCTGCTGGAGCAGGCCGGGGTGAATTCCCTCCAGGACTTTTTCTCCCTGCATGCCCTGGGGGTCACGGGCATCCACCCCCAGGCGATGGAGCGCTACAAGCGGACAGCCAAGGCCTTCCTCCAGCACCGCCACGCCTTCCTGGAGAAGCCCTTCCTGCCCGAGAAGCCGGTGGAGATATTCCTGGATTTCGAGGGCGTGGAGGAGCTGCGGCTGAACGGGCACAAGGTGTCCTGCGACTACCTGATCGGCGTCCTCCTGCGGGAGGACGGC
>JACQOD010000036.1 GCA_016202725.1 Candidatus Aenigmatarchaeota archaeon
CCTTCAGTCGGCGTCAAACGCCCGCCGCTTTAGCGGCGGGTAGTTTACTTCTTGCATTTTCATCACTGATAGTTATTAGATCATAATTATTACATACTCACTTATATATAAGCTTAACGGTTGCTGAACAGGCATTGTAGTATCCCGAAATTATTGCACCCCTATTTCTTCCGTTATTATGACGAGCTAGCAAGGTTCTCACGTACAAAGGACGCCATACACTTCCTCTACATGGTCAAACTCAAGGAACAGAGGCTCAAGTGGGCGCTCAGGCAGACAGAAGGCAAGAACAGGGACCTTGCCGCCGTGTGCGGCATCACCATCAGAAGGTTCCAGCAACTCAAGGCAATGCACAGGAAGACCGGGGAACTACCCATGCTCAATCCCAACAGGAGGCCACGGACAGCGCTTACCGAGGGGCAGAAGCAACTGATCAGGAAAGCGCATACTGAGAGCAAGATAGGCGCTGCGGTCTCCCTGAGGCTCTACATCCAGAAATACTACAGAGTAGCCATAGCACACAACAAGATCCATGCCTTCCTCCTCAAGGAAGGCATCGCAAAGGAGGACCCCAAGAAGCAGAAGCAACGGACATACTGCAGGTATGAACGAGCGCACAGCTTCTCCCTCGGACATATGGACTACCATGAAAGCAGGGCTATCCCCGGGAAGCAGGTGATCGTCTGGCAGGATGACGCTTCGCGCTTCATCCTGGCCGGACTCGAATGCGATGAAGCGACCACCGAGAACGCACGCACCGTGGTGCTGGCTGCAAAGGCCGCGGCCCAGGAATACGCCTCCTTCCTGCGGGAACTGAACACGGACAAGGGTTCCCAATTCTATGCAAACATACAAGACAAGTACGGAGTGAGGGCAGTGTCAGAGTTTGAGCAGTTCCTGGAGAAGGAAGGGATCACGCACATCCCCTCCAGAAGGAGACACCCGCAGACCAACGGGAAGGAAGAGCGATGGTTCCGAACGTACGAGGAAAGGAGGAAGGAGTTCTCCACGCTTGAAGCGTTCATTGCGTGGTACAACAACCGCATTCATCTCGGGTTGAGCAGGAAGGAGGGGATAACGCCGCACGAGGCAATCACCCGCAAGCTCCAGCAGGAGAGCCTGCTGGGACTATTCCTCAGGAGGTGGGATGATGAGTAAACTCAAGGGAAGACTGGCATGCAATAATATCCGGATACTACAGTTGCTGAACAGGCAACAGTTTTAGGCCCCGCGCCGCCAGAACCCTGCGGGGCCTTGGCCCGCAGATGCATGGCGGCAAGCACTTCTGAGCGCGGGGCCGGGGTCGTGGGGATGGACCGTCATCACGGGCGCAGGAATGCTGGCCATTCCTGGGTTAGCCGGCGTCAAACGCCCGCCGCTGTAGCGGCGGGTAGTTTACATTACAAGTCATGTTGTTCCCCGGGGATAAAGGGGCGCTGCGAGGTGTGTGCAGCTCAGACCTGCGTTGTCTGTCGCAGCGTTTCCGTTTTCGGCAAGAACACCATCGTTCAGAATGTGGCATCGACAAGAATCCTCCCCACCACCTCAACACGTCCGTCACGTGCAGTACGACGGCTTTCCGGCCGGGCTTTCGCAGGAGGTGTTGCACGTGTATTCCTGGGTATAGACGCTACCTTTGTTGCCGGAAAAGGGATACCAGAAATACTCCACGAGGTTCTTCGAGGAGCCGCCCAGGCAGTGGTCGCTATAGCTCTGGGAGTAGCCCGCCGTGTCAATGAAGGATAGCGTCCCTCCTTTGCACGGCTTGTTGCCCTTGTCGCTGTCCACGCCGTCCGTGCCATCCTCCACGAGCACCGCCTGGCCCACCTTGGTGGCGCAGCCCCACCCTCCCCACCAAGGGTTGGCAGGGGTGTAGTATAATTGCCCGGCCGCAGAGGCGACGAGCGCCACGATAGTACCAGCCGCGATGAACGCCACTACAACGAACCTGGCCCGAACCGTGCCGTCCATAGGACCGCTAACCATCCCTTGGTAAAATGACATAAAAAACCGGCAGTTTCAGCCGGCAAAGCTCCGCATGGCGATATGCAAGGGCAAAGCGTGTGCAGGTGTCCGCAGGACCCTCTCCGCCTGCGGGCGGGAACGTGTTCCCGCCATCCACCCCACTGGCCCCGGGCTGTGGGGGCTAGAATCCCGGTTCCTGGCACGGCAGGCCCAGCGCCTCGGCCACGCCCTGGTTGGTGAGCTCTCCCTGGTAGGTGTTGAGGCCCTTCAGGAGGGCGGAGCTCTTCCTGAACACGTCCGGGACCCCCCACCGCGCGATCTCCAGCAGGTAGGGAAGCGTGGCGTTCGTGAGGGCGAGCGTGCTGGTGTGCGGGACGGCCCCGGGCATGTTCGTCACCCCATAGTGGATGACCCCCTCCTCCACGTAGACCGGATCCTGGTGGGTCGTGGGGCGGATGGTCTCTATGCACCCGCCTTGGTCAATGGCCACGTCCACGACGACCGAGCCTGGGCGCATCTGCCGCACCATCTGCCGGCTCACGAGACGGGGCGCGGCCGCGCCCGTGAGCAGGACGGCCCCCACGACCAGATCAGCCTCCCGCACGGCGCGCTCGATGGTCGCCGGGGACGCCGCAAGGGTGCGCACGCCCCCCTGGTAGAGATCGTCAATGCGCCGCAGCTGGGCGAGGTTCCTGCCGACCATGCTGACCTCCGCGCCCATCCCGAAGGCTACCGTGCAGGCGTTCATCCCCACCACGCCGGTCCCGATGATCACGACCTTCGCAGGGGGCACGCCCGGCACCCCGCCCAGCAGCTTGCCCGCGCCCCCCTGCGTGCGCTCCAGGTAGTGCGCGCCCACCTGCACCGCCATGCGCCCGGCCACTTCGCTCATGGGGGTGAGCAGCGGCAGCTCGCCCTGGTCTTCAACGGTTTCGTACGCGATGCCGGCAATCTTCCGCTCGAGCAGGAACTGGGTGAGGCTGCGCTCGGGCGCGAGGTGCAGGTACGTGAACAGGACCTGGCCCTCCCGGAAGAGCGGGAATTCGGCAGGCTGGGGCTCCTTGACCTTGACGATGAGGTCCGCGCTCGCGAACACTTCAGCGGCGGGGAGGATGCGCGCCCCTGCGCGCTCATACTCCTGGTCGGGGAACCCGGACTTCGCCCCCGCGCCCTTCTCCACGAGGACTTCATGCCCCTTCCCGGCGAGGGCAGCGGCCCCTGCGGGGGTCAGGCCCACGCGGTTCTCGCCCCCCTTGATCTCGCGCACGCAGCCGATCAGCATATCCCCTTTCTTGGCGCTAAAGGAATAAATGCTCTTCTTGTCCCCCTCGGGGCGTGCACAGCGGGAGAGGGCGTACCGCCACATTCGCGCGCCTGCACACCGATTCCCCCTGCCGGGGACCAGGGGATGAGTGCTCACCACCAGGCCAATTTAAGCCCCTGCGCCAATTCCACCCCATGCCTGCCGATGTCGCCGCCGTGGAGAAGAAGATCTTCTCGACCTTCGCCGAGGTGGCTGCGGCCATCGGGTATTCCCCCCTCCACGGCCAGATCATCGGGGTCCTCCTGGTCCGGGGGAAGGCCCTGTCGCTGCAGGAGCTCACCAAGGAGACTGGTTACTCCCCTTCGATGCTCTCCCTCTCCCTGGACCTGCTGGAGGTCCTGGGCGTGGTGAAGAAGGTCAAGAAGACCGCGGACCGCAAGCTCTACGTCGAGCTGCACGGCGACCTGCTCGAGGCCCTCAAGAACGCCGTGGTGGTGCGCCTCTCGAAATCCGTGGCCTCCAGCCTGCAGGAGTTCGCCGAGGGGAAACAGGCCCTCCGGGGGCAGCGGGGCCAGGAGGCCCAGCAGGTCCTCCAGACCATCAACACCCTGGAGGAGCAGATTCGCCGGCTGAAGGTGTACGTGGACCTTCTCGCCAGTACCGGGCTGCCGAAGTAGGGGAGCGCGCGCTTTTTATGCATACTACGCAGTAATGGGTATGAGGCAAGAGATTGAGAACTGGTGGAAACAGGGAAAAAACGACCTGGAAAAGGCGCGCGTCCTGTTCAAAAGCAAGAACTTTGACGGGACGGCGTTTTACTGCCAGCAGGCGGTGGAGAAGGTCCTGAAGGCCATTATCCTTGCACAGGGCAAACACCAAAGCATCCAGGGTCACTCTCTCGTTTTCTTGGGACGCGAGGCAGGACTGCCGCTGCCCTTCTTTACCGGCCTCAAGAAGCTCAGCCCGCAGTATACCATAGCGCGGTATCCGGATGTGTCCGAGGACGTTCCCTACGAACTGTATGATGAACCGATGGCAAAGGAATTCGTCGCCATCGCGGAGGAGGTGCTCGCATGGACCGAGAAACGGCTGCAATAGCGAGGCCATTCGCGGCGCGCCTGCGGAAGCGGTTCTCCCCGGAGAAGATCATCCTCTTCGGCAGCCGGGCGCGGGGCGACCATTTCCGGACAAGCGATTTCGACTTCATAGTCGTAAGCAAGCGCTTCGCAGGCACGCCCTTCGTGCTGCGCCCTGCCGCGCTGTACGACCTCTGGACGGCGAAGGTTGACCTCGAGGCGATCTGCTACACGCCGGACGAGTTCGCGCGCAAGGCCAAGCAGCTGGGAACGGTGCGCACCGCGCTCCGCGAGGGCATCGCGGTGTGATCGCCGGCATCTGGCGGAATCCGGCCCATCCTCCCCTATCAGAGTTGGTATTTTTTCCTTGCGCTTTCAGCGACCGTATCGCCCCCCGCGGTCGCCTCGATCTCGACGAGCGCGCCGCCTGGTAGGGAAGCCACACCGACCGTCGTGCGCGCGGGCTGCCACCCGCCAAAGAACCGGGCGCATTCCTGGTTCATGGACCATAGTCGCCCATGTCGGTAAGGCACACCCGTGCGCGCACCACCTCTTGGCGGATCCATCCCACGTCGGCAAGGACGGCGGCCATGTTCTCGAGCGCCTGCCGGGTCTGCGTCTCCACCCCCTCCCGGAGGCGGCCGGTGGCGGGGTCGCGCCCGCTCATCCCGGAGATCTCCGGTTGGTAGCGGCAGCCGTCGAGGACAGCGGGAACGCAGGGGCCGAGGGGTTCGGGAAGGCCGTCCGGCCGGATGATGGTTCGGTCCATGAAAAAGATGGTCACCGGCAATTAACCGTCAGCGTCACTGCGCCACGATGATGTTGCCCCGCCCCTGCTTGATCTTCTTGATCTTGCCGTCGTGCTCCAGCTCCGCCAGGAGGAGGGACATCTTGGCCTCGCTGAAGGGGAAGGCCTTGCGGAGGTCCTTCTGGGTGAGCCTTTTCTCTTTCCGTATGAAGGCCAGGAGCGTCTCCAGTTCGGCATCCGGCTGCCGGGGCCGTTCTGCAGGGAGGGGGGGTGCGGCGGGCTCCTGGGGCTGAGCCGCTTCCGGCGCTTTCTCTGCCTTCGGCTTCCGCCCCATTTTGGCCACCCGGTAGAAGAGGATCACCACGAAGGCCGCGAGCAGGACGATGATGAACAGGTCGTTCCTCTGCCCGTTCCCGTTGAGGTCAATGTCCACCGGGTCAAGGCCCTCGCTGGGGGGCCCCTCATCCTGTACGGGCAGGACCAGGATGTCCAGCACGAACTCCCCCTCCGGAGGGACCGTGATCGTTTCATTGGTCTCCGACGCCAGGACGGCGTTCACGAAATACTGCGCCCGGATCGTGTAGGTCCCTTCGGGGGCGGAGAAGCTGTACGCCCCGTCCTTGGCGACCATGGACTGGCGGGGCGTGGTGTCAATGGAGACCACCGCATTCGGCAGGGGCTCCAGCGTCTCCCAGTTGAAGACCGTCCCCTGGATGGTCGCGCCTTGGACGGCGGGGACAGCCAGCAGGAAGACAAAAAGACCCGCATACAGCGCCTTCATACACCTATTGGCAAAGGCGGGGTTTAAATGCTTGCACCCAGGATGCCGTCCCCGGCTTCCACGACCGCCCGATGTCCGCGCCCGGCAAGCCTCAGAAGTTCAAGTTTGGCTCGTCAAGCCCTTCCTGGTCCGGACCATCGTCAAGGCCGCCATCAATGAGGTCCTGAAGATCCTGGTCCTCGAGGCCGCCAAGGTCCTCTCCTGCCGGAGGCTCCCCGGTGTCCGGGGGCGTTCCCCCGCCGCCCTGGCGGGTGCAGCCTGCTACAGCGGCCACCAGCCCCACGGCGAGGATGACTGCCAATAAGGGTAGATGATTCATACCGACTCCTTGGTGCCATTCCTTTAAATATATATGCGGAGAGCGGGCGGGTTTGCCACGTCCCGCCGCCTGCTGAGCTGCAGCGGCGGCCAGGGAGGGCAGGACGGAAGAAAAGGGAACAACAAAAAGAAAGGGGGGAGGGGCAATCCGCCGGATTGCCCCTCAAAGGGGGTGTGGTGCGGTCATCAGACCGGCTGGACGTTGCGCCTGTCTCGCGGGATAACCACTGTGGTGCCCGATCCCGGAGTGCCCAGCTGCTCGCGGATTTCCTGCGTGATGTCGCGCAGCGTCTGGTGCGCGTTCCGGATGTCCTGGTTCGCGGCAGAGATGAACTGGTTCACCTCGAGGGCGTCCTGGTCGTAGTTCTTCTTGTCGCCGATGCCGTCAAAGACATCCTTTGCGTTCTGGAGGTCGGCCTTTGCGTCAGCCACCTGCGCGTCGTACTCGACGATGAAGGCGTCAAGCGCTACGACATCCGCTCCCTGAGCGAGGGCTTTGTCACGCTTCTCCTGGATGATGTCCCGGAGTTCGTCGAGCTTGTCGAGCGCCCAATTGGCCTTGTGCCAGGCGATCTGGCCGGTGAGCCATTTCAGGTAGGATCGCTGCGCCCTCCATTCCTCGAGCATGTCGTCCCTGACCACGCGAAGCTCCTCAATGGTGGTAGCCGCATCGAGGTCAGCGTCGATCTGGTCAAGGTCCGCCAGCCACCCGTCAACGAGGACGTGGAACTCTGCCCGGGTGTCCGGGTCCAGGTACTGCTGGGTGTCCACGTACTTGTCCGCCGCCGTGAGCTGTATTCGCGAGAAGTCTGTTCCCGCGTGGCCGTAGGCGACGATGGCAGCGAGCAGGTCCTGCTGCGCTTCAGGCGTCTTGTTGGTCAGGCTCTTGTACTCGGCCAGCGCCTCAATCATGGCCAGGCGCGAATCCCTGTAAAAGTCCCTGACCGTGATGAAGTCAGCCTTCGCCTGCTGGTATTCCCGGATGGCGTTCTGTTCAACCCGGAAGACAGACGCGGCTTGCGCGCTGCCTGCCAGGGCAGAGCTGAAGGTCATGGCGACCACGAGGGCCGCGAGGACCGCTGCGATGGGTCGTTTGCTGTTCATGTTCATATTTTTCACCTCCTTTGCTGGTTGCATGGCGCCCCTGTGGGGCGTTCCTGACCAGCCGTTGGGAGGGTCGCTTAAATACATGCTTTCGGCAACCCGGCCGTAAAGCTTTTCCCCGGGGATGGTGCGGCCTCCTGAAGCCCCGGGAAGCTTTATCCTTCCTTTTCTCCCTTTAGGGGGCATGCTGCGCCAATCCCTCGCCGCGGAGTCCTCCGCCCCGGATCCTGCCTGGCAGCCCCCCCTTTCGACGCTGCCGGGGGGTGGGGAATGGCCTTTGGGGAAACCAGGGGTTTCCGGGCATGCGAAGGATCCCCCGCGAGGGCGGACCGCCCCGCGCGGGGAGCGCGCATGCTGCAGGCTTGAAGAGCGGTCACCAGTTTAAAGCGTGCAGCAAGAATTCCTCCCGGCTGCAGCCGGAGGATGCATTGCTGCCCTGCGCATATTCCCCAACGGCAATGCCCTGCCGGCAGGAGCACTGGACGTTCAACCCAACCAACTACCCAAAGGCGCGAATTCCCCCAACTCCAGCCGAGGATGAGCGCTCGCCAACGGGCCAATTTAAAGCTTTCCGACAAGACCTGGACAAGGTCGCCATGGCGCATCGGATCGAAGTGTCGGCAAAGGCGGGGTTCCCGGACCCCGTGGCGTCGGGCATCCTGCGGTTCGCGCAGTCGGAGGGCATGTCCGTGGACGGGGTCCGGCGGATCCGCGTCTACACGATTGATCACGACCTCCCTCCCGCAACCCTTGACCGGCTCGCCCGCGAGCTCTTCGCCGACCCAGTCGTCGAGGTGGCGGCGGTTGACCGGCCCCTTGCAGATGCGTCAGATTTCTCCCACCTGATTGAAGTGGGGTTCCAGCCCGGGGTTATGGACACCGATGCCATGGTCGCGCAGGATGCCATGGCTCTGCTGGGGGTCCCGCTCGGGAATGGCGGTGCCGTCTATACGTCGGCCCAGGTGATCCTACAGGGTCGGGGATTGACCAAGGAAGCCGCCGACGCTCTCGCACGGGAATACCTGGCGAACGACAACATCCAGCGGTGGACGGTGACGGATGCTGCCGCCTTCAAGGAGGGCAGGCATGCCTACGCGCCTCCCCGCGTGGTCATCACTAGGGAGCCGCGGGTGGAGACGGTGAGCCTCGCTCTCGATGATCCCGCGCTCGTGCGGCTGAGCAAGGAGCGCTCCCTCGCCCTTTCCCTCGCGGAGATGCACGCCATCCGCGACTATTTCGCGGGCGACGCCGTGCTCGCCCGGCGAACAGGAGTGGGCCTGCCCTCCCACCCGACCGATGCCGAGCTGGAGGTTTTCGCCCAGACCTGGTCCGAGCATTGCAGCCACAAGATCTTCAACGCCCAGGTCACCTATCGTGAGTCTCCGGGGAAGGAACCCCAGGTCATCGCCTCCCTCTTCGACACC
>JACQOD010000035.1 GCA_016202725.1 Candidatus Aenigmatarchaeota archaeon
AGGCGCTATTCCTGGCGGGGCCCGGGGGATGAGCGCTCGCCAACTCACCAATTTAAATCCCCTGAAGCAAGACAGAGCATGCGCCTCCTGCTCCTGGTCGCCCTCACCGTCCTCGTCGCAGGCTGCACCGCTCCCGCAGCAGAGGTCACCTACCTCGTGGAGGCGCGCCAGTTCTCCTTCACCCCCGCGGAGATCACCGTCCCGAAGGGCCAGATGGTCCGCCTCAACATCACCAGCGCGGATGTCATCCATGGCTTCTCCCTTCCGGACTACAACATCCGCGAGACCCTCTATCCCAACCAGACGGTCTCCGTGGCGTTCGTCGCGGACCGGGGCGTGGATTCCGCGGCCTTCTGCTCGGTCTACTGCGGGGAGGGCCACGCCACCATGACCTTCACCGTCCATGTGGAGTGAAGGCCAGCGGCTCAACTGTCCAGTGGGGGCGGCGGAGGCGCCGCGGCGGGTCACCATTGGCCTGCCGGGGAGTGCTGTTGCGGCCTCGACATCCTAGCTGCGGAAAGCGGAAAAGGCGGACCAATGGGAACTGCGCCACACGGCCAGGCGAGGCCGTCCCTGGCCGGTTCTCACCGCGCGCGTTGGCGCGGCGGGGTTAGGGGGCCGTCGCGCGGTCCCGCCCGCCTTTTTATGCGTGCGCTGCTTCCTAAGTATATGAAAGCGCTCGTGCTTGCCGGAGGGTTCGCGAAGCGCCTGCTGCCGCTCACGGCAGAGACGCCCAAGGCCCTCCTGCCCCTGAAAGGCAGGCCGCTGCTGGAGCACGTCCTGCGCAAGATCGAGCCCCTGGAGGGCATTGACCAGGTCTGCATCGCGGTGAATGCGCGCTTCGAGGCGCAGTTCGCCCTCTTCCTGCAACGCTACCGCTCGCGCAAGATGCTCCGCTTGGTGGTCGAGCCTGCCCGGGAGGAAGGGGAGAAGCTCGGCTCCGTCGGGGGGATCGGCCATTTCCTGCGCAGCGAACAGGTGGAAGGGCCCCTCCTCGTCATGGCCGGGGACAATGTCCTCGAGAGCGGTCTCTTCGGGCTCCTGCTGCTTTACAGGGAGCGGAAGGCCACCGTGGTGGGGGTGACGGACGTGCGCGACCCCTCCCGGGCAGCGCGCTATGGCGTCGTGGAACTGGATCCCAAGGGGAAGATCACCTCCTTCGAGGAGAAGCCTTCCCAGCCAAGGAGCACGCTGGCTTCCACCGGGGTCTATGTCCTGACCGGGCCGGTCGTCGCCCTCGTGCCGCAGTACCTGCGCGACCACCAGGGCGACCGGATGGGGGACTTCATCGCCTGGCTGGTCCGGCGGGAGCCGGTGTACGGCTACGTCTTCCCCGGGAAGTGGTTCGACATCGGGAGCGCGGAGGAGTACCAGCAGGCGGAGCGGGAGCTGGAATAGGCAGGCGGTACGTGTTTACCTGCTTCACAGGGTTTTTGCAGAACGATATCATACGACATGATTATAGTCCATTTGGAAGGGCAAAAAAAGGTGATTTTAAAAGCATGCAGCACGCATTCCTTCCGGCTGCAGCCGGAGGATGCATTGCCACCCTGCGCATATTCCCCAACGGCAATGCCCTGCCGGCAGGAGCACTGGACGCGCAACCGATAACCAACTCACCAAAGGCGCGAATTCCCCCACTCCAGTCGGGGGATGAGCGCTCACCAACTCACCAATTTAAACCTGATTTCCTACTCTCTATTGGCAGGTCGTATGGAAGGGGCGGCGTTTCTCAGGGCGGCGGGCATCATGGCCCTTGCAGTGCTTGGCGCTGCGGTCGTCCTGGCGCTAGCGCCGCCGGACGCCCTGCGCACGGCCGCTGAAGGCGCTGCTGCCCCCTCCTCGTTGGGAGGATCCCCCCTCCCCCCCTCCGCGGCTGCCGTCCAGGCCGCACCGCAGCCAGGCGGAGGACGGCCACACCCGCCTGCAAACGACACTGACCCCCCCGCCGTCGCCCTCCTCTCCCCCCCTGATGGCCACACCGAGCAGGCTAGCAACACCATCGTGTTCATATACGTGGCCGAGGACAATGCGAGCGGCATCACCTCTTGCAGCCTCTTTCTCAATGCGGTGTTCCAGCAAGTCGAGGGCAGCGTGCTCGAGGGGGTGCCGCAAAACTTCACCCAAACCCTCAGGAACGGACCGTACAATTGGTCGGTGTCCTGCACGGACGATTCCCCGAACCGCAACGTGGGCGCGAGTCCGGGATTCTCCTTGACGGTGGATGTGCTGCCCACCGTGCCGGCGATCGTCGCCGGGGACGGAACAGGCCGCCCGCGGAACCAGTTCCTTGCGGGGGATGGCATAGTTGCTTTTGGCACAGGGTTCCCGCCCGGCTATGCCATCAAGCTCTTCGTGACGGCCAACAGCGATACATGGAACCAGGGGGATCCGCTGGTGGACCTTTCTCCCACCGGCCCCGAAACCGTGGTCGTCCCTCCTGACGGCTCATTCCTGGTGACGGTGTGGGCAGGATCTGGGGAAGCGGATGCGGGATACTATGACCTCGTGGCCGACGTGGCGGCAAACAATGTGTATGACCAGGGGGCCGACCCCGTCGACAGCCTCTCCGCCATCGGCTTCCGCATAGGCACGCTCTTCCCTGCGGACAACAGCGGCCTGGAACGCGACGTCTTCTTCACCAACGACACCGTCCGCGCAGAGGCGGCTGGCCTGCCGCCCTCTGCCATCACCGCCTTCTACGTCGTGGAGGAGGGCTCCACTGGACCGGGTGCTGCGCTGGCGGATGCAAGCGGCGGCGCGGAAGCAGCCGCAACCACTCCTGCCGGCGGCGGCAGCGCCGCGGTCTGGACGCAGGTGAATGATGACGATGGCGGCCTCTACGACCTGGTTGCCGATAATGACGGCAACGGCATGTACAACGATGATGAGGACCTGCTGGTTTCGCTGACTGAGGTCGGCTTCTCCATCCGCACCGCCCGCTCCCAGCACGATGCCCAGCAGGATACGCAGGTGTTCTCTCCGCAGGAAGATGTCTTCGTGCGTGCTGACGGTCTCCCCCCATCACAGGTGGTGACGGCCTACGTGATTGAGGAAGCGTTGTTCCTGCCGGACCAGTCCGTGCTGGAGGATAGGACGCCTGACGGGCCGGACACATTAGCCACGGATCCAGCCGGAACCATCGCTGCGGCCACCCTCTGGACAGGCCTCGCCATAGCGGACGTTGGACCGTATGATATTGTCATAGACGCAGATCAGGACGGCCTCTATGATGCCCTGGAGGAGCCTGTTGACAACCTGACCGGACCAGGCTTCCGCGTCCAGGCCATGAACGCCACTAATCTGGCTGGGGAGGCCCGGGAGGCGTTTCCCATCAATGAGCCTGTGTATGCGACAGGAGGCGGCTTCCCGCCGGGCATCCGGCTGGACCTGTACGTGGTGCAGGATGGCGCGGTGACATCCGGCTCTCCCCTTTCGGATGAGACCGAGGAGGTCGAGCGGGACGTCCAGGTGTCGGCAGCGGGGGAGTTCGGCCCCCTCAAGGTGTGGGAGAATCCGGAACGGGACCACGCGGGATTCTATGACATGGTAGCGGATGTGGACCAGGACGGGGTCTATGACCGCACGAAGGACGCGCTCGTACTCGTGGGCGATGCGGCGTTCCGTATCCACTTCGTGGAAGGATCGGATGGGGCCGGAGCAACGCGCGAGGCGTTCCAGCCAGAAGAACCGATGTTCCTCCGGGCAGAAGGGCTGCCGCCCAACAGCCTCGCGGATGTGTATGTGGTGGAGAACACCCTTCAGCCGGGAGCGGCCCTGCAGGATGTCACCCCGAACGGCCCGGAAATAGGCGCGGTTGTGGGAGGTGGCGGCATCTTGGGGCCCATTGAGGTCTGGCAGGACCTCCAGCGGATGGATGCAGGGCTGTACGACATCGTCGTGGATGTGAACCGCGATGCGCTCTTCCAGAAGGAGAACGACTCCGCAGCCAACCTCACCGGAGTCGGCGTGCGGGTGGCAACGATTACAGTTACGGACGCAGCCGGTTCCCCCCAGCACATCTTCTTCCCCGGCTCCATGGAAGTCTTCTTTAAAGCTGAAGGCTTCCCGCCAGGGAAGGACGTGGCTTTCGTAGCTGTTGATGACCTGGATGGCTGGGTGGAAGGGGCACTCATTGTCCCTCTCCACGATGCCATTGTTAATAGTGTGGCTGACAGGGATGGCAAGATTGCCGTCACCCCCATAATCAGGGGCCTCAATTCAGAACACGCGGGCATCTATGACATGGTCGCTGATGTGGATATGGATGGGGTGTACTCGCTCCGGACAGATGCAGTGGAAAGGAACGACGGGGCGGCTTTCAGGGTGCCCAAGATACGGGCGATCCTCGCAACCGGCGAGGAGCCGGATTCTGACCGCTTCGTCATCCATGACACCATCCTCGCGGAGGGGAAAGGCCTGCCCAAGAACAGCCAGGTTACCTACTACGTCATCCGCAAGGAGGACGGCCTTGTCAATGGGCAGTCGCTTGTGGACCGGTCAGGGGATGAGGTAGGCACGCCTGACATTGCAGCAACCGACACTGCCGGCACGCATCCCCTGCTCCCTGTATGGACTGATCTCAAGGCGCGCCACTGGGGAGACCATTGGCTGGTAGTGGACACGAATAACGACGGCCTTTTCAACAGCTCGGAAGACGCAGTGGACACGTTCGGCAACCTCTGCTCGTACAAGAGAGAGTTGTCCGGGGAGGACAACACCCAGAACGGGGTTCTGTATAGTTCAGCTGTCCGCCCGAATTACGTCCCAGACCATGACTCCTTTGAGGGCATAGGATGCATATTTTACGATGACCCCCGCGCGCCCTTGGACTGGTGCCTTGGCTCCGAGGTGGAGGGGGCAGACCTTCCTCCCGGGATTACGCCATTCGTCAGGCTGAACGTGTACGATGTGGACAATGCGGCATATCCTGTCCCCGAGCAGGACCAGATATTCCTGAACGGCCAGTCCATAGGCTACCTCACCGGCGTCAATAACCAAGTGACGGAGTGGGTGACTGAGGTCAGCCCTTCTCTTCTGAAGGAAGGGAACAACATTTTCGAGGTGGACATAGACCAGCTCAGCCAGGGAGGCTCTCACCGCTGGTGCACCTATGTGACGCAGGCACAAATCAAGATTCCCGGCCTTGAGGACGGGGATGCCGAGTTCACCGCCGCCAAGACCGACAAGCCAGAGGCCTGTCACGGAGACAATCTCGTGGCCAGCTACACCATCACCACTAAATCACTCGATCCCCAGAACCTGAAGGTGACGGTCAATCTCATTGACAAGTATACGCATGCGTTCCTGGATGCAGAATCAAATCTCCATCCGGGGGTCACGCAAGGGTCAATGGTCTCGGGTTCCGTCGCTCTCACGATCCCCAGCGTTCTGGAGCATCCCGGCTCCCTGTTTGATGTGCAGTTCATACTCATTGACACGGATAGCGGTTCTCTCCAGAACATATACTGGCCGGTTCCAATGGTGCGGCTCCACAGCCTCGGCCAGCCGGCCATAGAGGCGCTGGAAAGCAAGAGCAAACATATAGAGCTTCAGGGAACTGCGAAGATCGAGGACTCCGTGGCAGACTACAACACCAAATGCACCGGCACACCAACCTACAGCTGGACATTCGGGGACGGGATGGGCGCCTCCGGCAAGCAGGTTTCGCATGACTACGAGTATTCCGACCGCTACACCATCACCCTGACCACCGCCGCGCTCGGCGCGACAAGCACATCTTCCATACAGCGGACGATAGGAACCGACCCTATCATCACCAGCGTGGAATCCCTCTATGCGGGCACGTTCCTTGACGGACCCGATCTGGACAATTATTTTGACGTGTACGCGGACTGGAACGACAACTCCGGCCAGAATGTGGAAGCCCGCCAGTTGGAGTTCACGGTCAACAACGGCGAGCCCGTGATTGTGGATGCGGAAGACCAGCCCACATGGCTCCCTTCAGGGACAGCTACATTCGACATGGGCGGGGACTTCCAGGCAGGCGGCCCGAACGAGCTCCGGATCGTTGCCATCAAGACCGTGGACGGAGAGCCCCAGCGCTCGCGGCCGTTCACCCTGAACCCTTCGGTCATTGAGCGCAGCGAGTGGTTCCTCCTCCCCTTTGTCACAGTCAACAGAGAGCGGCGCAATCCTTATGATAATGTCGTGGACTACCAGTCAAAGTTCACCTTCCCTGGCGGGACGCAGGGAGACCACTTCGCTAACATGTTCCCTTCCATTTCGTGGATACCATTCCTCAACGGGAAAAACGGCTTCACATTCGCGTATAACATTGGCACGAGCTTCAAATCCAACGGAGATGGGAGCGTGTTCGGCGGGCTCAAGGTTGGCAAGGAAAAGAAGGTCTTCGTTCCCTACCAGATTATCCAGCTCCCGGAATCCATCGTGCAGTTCCAGTTCATCGACTTCCTCATCATTGACAATGAAGTCCTCCTTGCATTTTTCGAGGGCATTGGCACCCGGTTCGGTGGGCCCATAATCGACATGCGTCCCAAGACGCAGAAAAAGGAAGTATTCGATGTATCAATTCGCGGCACGTCCACCGCGCAGGGCCAGCGGTTGTTTCTGGACAAGGCCGAGGTAGCAGTCACCCTGCCAATACTCCAGCACCCGCCGATAGAGTGGCCCTTCTTGGTGCCTCCTGTTCCGGTCCCGGTCCGTCTAGGATTCAAATCAGGCATCGGGGCGCAGGGAAAGCTCACGTTAGGTGAAGGCCCGGGGTCGCCGGGGATATTCGGCCTTGAGTGGCAGGACTTCTCGGTAGGTCCGACCGCCAAAGGGGAGGTCCTCTTATCGGCCGGCGCCAACTACGCGGTGGAGGTCACGGGTTCGGGCGGTCTGAAGACAACGTTCAACATAGGCTTGTTCCCCGAAATAGAGGTGGGCGAAGTGGTAGCCACATTCTTCATGCGGCTGACAGCAACGGCCCTGTTCCTTGAGATGGATATGTTTGGTGGAGAGTGGACTACAGTACTCAACAACCCTTCCTCCATTTTCCCCCCTCCCTCGAACTTTTCCGTGAGCGGCTGGCGATCCATCTCCCGCTCCTATCTGGACCCCCAGTATCACACGTTCGGGTCGGGTCAGCTGGGCAGCCAGGCAGGGACAGGAACCACCGAGAGCCTGCTGGTGGCGAACGTCTTCCCGCAGGCGGATCCTGCCATGGACGCCTGGGGAGACGAAAAGATTGTGCTCTGGACGTACGATGATCCCCAGAAGAGCCTCACCCAGTCCTTTGAGATTCTCGCCTCCCATGGCAGCGGGTCTTCCTTCTTCCCGCCTGTTCTACTTACCAGCAACATGGTTCCTGATGCCAAGCCTGCGGTGCAATTCCTTGCAAACGGCGACATCATCGCGGCCTGGGTTGCAGTAGCCAATGAGTCACTATCGCTGAACGCCTCCCTGGGCGAACTCTTCGGGCCGATGGAGATTCATGCGAGCCTGTATGACCATCTGGCGGGTTCCTGGTCAGTTCCTGCCCCGCTGACAGCCAACAGCTACCTTGACTACCTGCCTTCCCTTGCCGCGGATGAAGGAGGAAACGCGATGCTGGTGTGGATGGCGAATGAGGAGAATGTGCTTCCCCTCTTGAACATGACCTCGCCGGAGCGTGCGGCATTCACCGTGGACCTGATGTGGAGGCTCTGGAACGGGACAGGCTGGCAGCCTGAAGCGGTTGCGGTGGCGAATGCATCCACTTTTGAGCGCCCACAGCTGGACCTCTTCAATGCGACGGAAGGCATGCTGGTATGGGAAGGGGACACGGACGGGAATGTGAGCACGCTGGCGGACAAGGAGGTGTTCTTCTCCCGCTGGAACGGCATGCAATGGATGGCTCCGGTACAGGTGACCGCTGACACCATGGAGAGCCGCTCACCCCGCGTTGCATATGGAGGGGACGGCGCGCCTGTGATATTCTGGGTGGATTCCGATGTTCCCCTCACCGTGAACTTCACGTATGAGCTGCTGACGAATGAGTCTTCCACCTTCATAACAGAGTCCCGCAACCTGACGTTCCTGCAGCATATGTATGCGGCTCGCTGGCTGCCGAATGGCATGTTCGGCCTTCCCCAGTTAGTGGCCGCCACGCCCATGGCAGCACAGCTGGAAGCGAAGCAGGATGCTACCGGGAACATCGTCCTCCTGTGGCAGGGCATGAGCGTGGAGAACGATACGACAGGCACCGACATCTTTTCTGCAGTGTGGGATGAGGCCCATGGCGTCTGGTCGCTGCCCGTGCCGCTTACCCACGACACGCCAGTGGAGCGCTCCTTCACCGCGGCCTTTGACAGCAGCAACACCCTCTTCCTGGCGTACCTCAAGACAGATGTCAGCGCTGTCAACGTGACCATTGAGACAGGAGTCGGTCCGGTGAATGTCACTATCCCCGAATTCGGAGCGAATCACTTGTACGTCCTCAGCCACTCATTCTCTGTTGATGCAGCCGTCTACGCAGAAGACATTTCCTTCAGCCCGGCTGCCCCGGCTCCCGGAGAGATCGCCACCATCGCCGTAGCGGTGCGAAACGAGGGCGACATGGCGATTGATAACCTCTCCGTGGACATTCTGGATGGTATTGGAGGTCCCATGATAGGGTCCGTCACCCTTCCGCTTTTAAGCGGCGGGACTCTGGCGGAGGTCGCGGTCAATTGGACGGTGCCGGACTCTTTGCCGCATGCCATCACGGTGATAGCGGATCCCGCTAACGCTATCGGCGAGCTGAACGAGAGCAACAACCAGGCTGTTCTGCCTGCGCTCCTGCCAGACATCACCGTTCCGGTCATCACTGCCCGTCCCATAGATAACCTGCTGGGCAGCCAGAGGTACATACTTCTCAACGCTACGGTGAGGAACGCCGGCTCCTCAGCCGCTTACAATGTCACGGTAGAGTTCTACCTCAGCAACACCTCCACGCTCATCCCTTTCCCTGCCGCCTTCAACTTAGGGGTCATCCCGCTCCTTCCTGCAGGAGGAGAAGCCTCGATCACGCGCATTCTGGACATCGCCACAACGGCGCTTCCGGAAGGGTACTATTATGTCATAGTCGTGGCTGACCCTGACGGCCAGTTACCCGAAACGGACGAGGGCAACAACCAGAACCACGTCCTCGTGGCCTTCCGGCCCGACCTGACCATAGACCCCTACGACCTGCGCTTCTCCCCTCTCAGTTATCTGACCCGCGAGCAGGTGAACGTGACGCTGTCAGTGGTAGTGACCAATCGCGGCAACATGAACGCATCTGACGCGGCCGTTTCAGTCTTCCATGGCTCCCCCACCATGACACGGGAAGTGAACGAGACGGTGAACGGCAGCTCCGTTCTCGTGAACCGCACGTCCTACAACCTGAGCGCGCTGCTCTTCACCAAGATTCTCCCCCTCATACGCGCCAACCGGCAGGCTTCCTTTTCACGCAACGTCTCCGCCGGATGGGGTTACCATGAGTTCGCTGTCGTGCTCGACCTGAATGACACCATCGCGGAACTGGATGAGGGGAACAACATCGCGAGCGCCCCCCTGGCGGTTCCCCGCAACGGCGAGCCTGTCATCGTCAGCAATGTCACCGGACCGCTGGTCTGGCCGGAGGATTCCCCGCTTGCGGTCAACCTGAGCGGGCGCTTCGCGGACCCCGAGAATGGCACCCTCACCTATGGCTTCGTTCCACATCCCTCCTTCACGGCAACCTCCAACGGCACCATGGTGACGCTTCTGCCTGGACCGGATGTGTTCGGCACATTTGCCATTCAGTTCACAGCGGACGACGGGCTTGGAACGACGCCAAGCAATCCGGTGGCTGCGATCGTCATCGGCGAGCCGGATGTCCTGCTCATCGAGTGCCGTGAATCCGGCAAGTGGGAGCCATGCGCTGCGATTGGATATGCAGACACGCTGGAGGCGGTGCAGGCGGTATGCATCAATGAGGAGTCGCCCATTGCCGCCGTCAGCTTCACCCTGCGAAACGTGGAGGACAACATGATCCTCCTCGCGGGCGAGGGGGCGGTCATCGGCAACGACACGTTCGTCCTTGACCATCCGGACATCCTCATCCAAGACTCCGGGACGTTCCTTCTGGACGTTGGCTGCAGCGACGCCCGGAACGGCTCCGTCGTGAGAGCCGATTCCTGGTCCGTCCCATTCGGCCGGCTGGAGGCAGAGGTGCTGCAGCCTGCCGCGAATCGGACGGTGGCGCTGAACCAGTCCTTCGCCTTCTCGAGTCTCGTGCGGTGTGTGGGCGGAGAGTGCGGAAATGTGACCGCGACGCTTGATCCCTCAAGGGTCTTGTTCATGGACGACATGGAAAGCGGGATGAATGGCTGGGTCGCGACAGGATTCTGGCATCTGACTCTGGAAAACAGCTCCTACAACTCCTACAGATCCCCGCTCCACAGTTGGTGGTACGGACTGGAGAGTACCGGCACCTTCTCCAACGGCACGCGCAACGCGGGGGAGCTGATGTCCCCGCAGATAGACCTCAGCCGGGCGACCAACGCCTCCCTCTCATTCTGGTACTGGTATCAGACCGAGGGAACCGGGACCATCTATGACCAGCGGCGGGTATATGTCCGGAACGAGGGAGGCCCGTGGGTGTTCCTCGGTCAGCTGTACGGTGATCCCATGGCCACCTGGCTGAACCGCACGTTCAGCCTTGACCCCTGGGCAGGCCAGCGCGTTCAGGTGCGCTTCTTTTTCGATTCCATGGATGCGGTGGGGAACGGCTATCGCGGTTGGTATATCGATGACGTGGCGGTCAGCGGCGTGACCAATGAAAAGGGGGCAGTCCCCATGGGGAGTGGCCGACCCTTCTTCACGACTGACCAGAACCCGGTGAATGCAAGCCACCAGGCCTGCCTCGCCGCCATGCAGGGCGGCGCTGCCTGCACTCAGGCATGGACCGTGACCGCAGCAGGAGATGCGGGAGAGTCCTTTGATTTCTTCACGCTCTATGACCCCGTGGCTTATCCGGTGGTCGGATCCTTGGAGACCCCTCATCTCAACATCACCGTAATCCCTCTCGCCAACAACACCCCGCCCTCCTTTGGCGGGCTTCCGGAACTTAATGCTACCGAGGACGCCGGTTTCTTGGACAACCTCCTCTACCTCCCCGACTACGCCCAGGACAATGAAACCCCCTCCTCCCAGCTCTTCTACTCCATCCTCTCCGAAACCAGCCCCCAGGTGGTGGACTGCGAGATTGACCCTTCCCTCTATCTGGACTGCACCACCCAGCCCGAGCAGTCCGGCTCCAGCGAGGTCACCATCCAGGCCAGCGACGGGGAATTCCAGGCCAATGACACCCTCGCCTTCACCGTCACCCCCGTGAACGACCCGCCTGCCCTGGGACAGATCGGGAACCGCGAGGTTAATGAGACCCAGCTCCTGGAAATCCAGCTCGCCGCGAGCGACCCCGAGAACGACACCCTCACCTTCGGCACCAACGCCCCGGACATCCTTCCCTCCCCGCCCTCCTTCGACCCCCAGACCGGCCTCTTCCAGTGGACACCAACCCTGAAC
>JACQOD010000042.1 GCA_016202725.1 Candidatus Aenigmatarchaeota archaeon
CCTGGTCGCCGCTGCGCGCCCCCGCCGCCCTCCTCCCTCCCTGCCGGAGCAGCCCCGGGGCAGGAAGCTCGCCGACGCCGCGGCCGCGGCCTTGCTCGCCCGCTACCGCATCCCCCTGGTCCCCCAGCGTCTCGCACGTTCCCCTGCAGCAGCAGCCGCTGCTGCCCGGGAGTTGGGCTTCCCGGTCGTCCTGAAGATTTCCTCCCCCGACATCATCCACAAGACCGAGGCCAAGGGGGTCATGACCCACCTCCGCTCCCCCGCCGAAGTGGAAAAAGGCTACCAGACCCTGGTGGGGGCAGCCAGGGCCTACCGCCGGAGCGCGCGCATCGACGGCGTCCTGGTCCAGCGGCAGGTGGAAGGCGTGGAGCTGATCGCCGGCAGCAAGCTCGACCCCCAGTTCGGGCCTGTCCTCCTGGTCGGCCTGGGCGGGATCTTCGTGGAGGTGTTCCAGGACGTGGCCTTCCGCCTGGTTCCCCTCGCGCGCGAGGATGCCAGGAACATGCTCCGCGAACTGAAGGGCTTCCCCCTCCTGCAGGGGATCAGGGGCCAGCAGCCCTGCAACCTCCGGGCCCTGGAGAACGCCCTCCTCGCCCTCTCCCACTTGGTGGAAAAGGAGCGCCCGCAAGAGATGGACATCAACCCCCTGTTCGCCGCCCCGCAGGGGGTCTGGGCCGCGGACGTCAGGATCATCCGCTGAGGAAGGTAATGTCCTCTCCTGCCGGGGCCCACTACTGCAAGGACGCGGTGGTTTCCACATGAAATGCGGCAATCATCAGTTGCAGCGTCACTGCTTCCGGCACCTTCTACGCGCAGCAGTGTTACCGAGGCAAACCAGGCATGCGTCCGAAGGGGGGATGCTTGTGGGTTGAGCGTGTCTCATTATTCCTCTGGCGCAGCGTTTTTCCGGGAGGCGGACGATCACCTCGCCATGACCGAGCGGAGTTGGTCGCCACACCGGACGTCACTGAACGAGCATAACAGGGTAAAGGGTTCGGCACGCTCCTTGCGGGTTCAATGCTTTTTAAAGCCCAGATATATTCTATCTTAGAGGGATCCCATGAGGAAGATCATCCCCTTTACCTTGGCAGCATTCCTTGTGCTTCTGAGTTACGGCATCATAATCTCGGAAGGCCAGCAGGTTCCCGTGATGCTTGCTTCCTGGTGGTCCGCCAATGGTGCCAACATCTTCAACCTCAATACGGGAAACGTGGGAATAGGCACTAAGAATCCCGGGCAGCAATTGGAGGTGAACGGCGCCATCCGAATAAACACGAACAAAACAAAACCTGCCTGTGACGAGTTTTCGCGCGGTTCCCTCTGGGTCCAGAAGTCCGAGGAGGAAGCCGATACGTTAGAATGGTGTAAACAAACCAAATTGTTGTCACTGAGGACGCGAGAAGACCTTCCATCTCCGAGAAGAGGACTCTCCTGCACAGAAAGCAGGGTGACAGGGAAAACATACTGCTTTGGAGGAAGTGACGGGCAGCTTTTAAGCCAGATTGTCGAGTATGACCCCTCCTTGAATACCATGCTCACGAAGAGTGCCACGCTTCCTGCGGGGATTTATCATCTTTCCTGTGCGCAAAGTAACGTGACAGGCAAAATCTACTGCTTCGGAGGATCCGCAACGGGCGGTCCAACGAACCAGATAGTCGAATACGACCCGGCAACCGATATCATTATGGTGAAATCGGCCACCCTGCCCTTTGAGAGAGTGAATCCATCCTGCGTGGAAGGCACGGTAACAGGCACCATTTTCTGCTTCGGTGGGGACAAGACTGGCGCCAATGGTGTTACGCAACAGATTGTTGAATATAACCCCTTAACTGATGTAGTTGGCGTTAGTCCGACAACCCTTCCAAACCCGGCAGCTGCATTATCCTGCACTGAAGCCCGTTCAGGCAGCGGAGCGAAGAAAATCTACTGCTTCGGAGGAGATACGGGGACGGGTGCCCTCAAAACGATCGTGGAGTTCGACCCTCCAACAAATTCTATAAGAAGCATGGCAGCCACGCTGCCGACACCCAGAAGGGCGCATTCATGCGCAACAGAGGCAGCCGCGAACAAGATACACTGTCTGGGAGGAGACAATAGCGGCTTATTCGATGAAATTACTGAATATGACCCAATAGCTGACACCATGATAGTCATACGACAAGTCCTCCCCTCTCCGAGAGACGCACTCTCCTGCGCTGAAACCGCAGCCACTCACCTTATCTACTGCTTCGGAGGATATAACGGCTCCTCCTATCTTTCCCAAACAGTTGAATTAGGTACTGAAACAGCCGCCACCTTCGAATGGATAGAAGTAGCATAGCGAAGCGGGAGAGCGTGGAGGGGGACTACCGCTACCGCTTCCTTAGAAGGATTATCCTTGTTCGCCACGCTCCCTACCTTTTAAATACCTGTTCCCCTATATGCTAAGGAGTTTGCATGCCCCGACGAGCCCTCCGTTCCCGCAGTTTCCGGCGCCGGACCGTCCGGACTCCCGGCGGGACCCTGAAGACGCGGTATGAGGACCGCCGGCCTGCCCCTGCCAAGTGCGCGCAGTGCAAGGGCCCCCTCGCGGGCGTGCCCCGGGCGGGTCCTGCCGCCATGCGCAAGCTCGCGAAGAGCTCCCGCCGGCCCAACCGCCCCTTCGGGGGGACCCTCTGTTCAGCCTGCAGCCGCACGGTCCTGAAGGCGAGGGCCTTCGCCCTCGGCGCGGGCCAGGGAGGGACCGCATGATCACTATCGGCCGCATCTGCATGAAGACCGCAGGCCGCGAGGCCGGCAGGCTGTGCTGCGTGGTGAAGACCCTTGAGGGGGGCATGGTCCTGGTTACCGGGCCTCCCCAGTTGACGCAGGTCCGCCGCCGGAAGTGCAACATCGCCCACCTCGAGCCTTTGGCCGAGACCCTGGACATCGCCGCTGATGCGTCGGATGCAGAGGTCCTCAAGGCATTCCAATCCTCTCCCGTGCTCGGGCAGCTCAAGCCCCTGTCCGCCGAGGAGCTGAAGAAGCGCGCCCAGTGGAAGGAGCAGAAGGCGAAAGCCCGGGCCCTGCGCGAAGCGGAAGCCCGCAAGCTTAAGGAGGCCCTCCAGAAGAAGCAGGACGAGGAGCGCAAGAAGGCCGAGGCTGAGAGGGCCAAGAAAGCCAAGGCCGCGAAACCCGCCAAGTCTTCGAAGCCCGACAAGGCCCCGAAAGACA
>JACQOD010000038.1 GCA_016202725.1 Candidatus Aenigmatarchaeota archaeon
CCCTCGCCGCGCTCGCCGCGTGCAGCACTCCTGACGTGGGCGGTTCAGCCTCCCTGGCCTACAAGAGCGAGGCGGTCCTGGGGAAGGGGTTCATGCCCTTACAGGGGCCTGCCCTCGAGGGCGAAGCCGCGCTCGAGTACCAGGACGTTCGCGCGGGAGGATGGGTGCTTTACGGATTGCATGACCAGGAGACCGAGAAGCAGGACGCCTTCCTCCGGTATGCGCGGAACCTGGGGAAGGACACGCCCCCGCCAGCCGATGACTGGATCCTGGGAGCGGGGTTCACCAACCAGACCTTCCCGGGGATCGGCCTGGAGGACATCCCCGAGCTCAGCGCGTCTATCACGGCCCCCTTGCCGCTGCATCCCACCGTGACCGGGGCGCTGGGCGACAACGCGGGCGGGGGGCGCTACGCGGAGTTCTCCCTGCGGGAGGACGTGGATCTCGGCCTGCCCCTGGTCCTGCGGGCGAAGGTGGGCTACAACGACGACTACATCCGCGAGGGGACAGGCTTCTCCCACGCCGTCGCCGGTGCCGGTTTCAGGATTCCCCTGCGGACGGGTGCCTGGCTGGCCATTGAGGCTGCCTACCAGGAGGCGCTGGACGACGATTTCCGCGACCAGTTCTGGAGCAGCGTGGGCCTGCAGGCCGCATTCTGACGGGCGAAAACCGGCAGGCGCCGCGGGGCGCGGTGACCTGCAGCGTGACGGCTTCGCGCCCGCCTGGCAGCGATGCCTCATACCGGTATGCAACGCCTCTGTTGCCACACAACACCCGGCAGGGGAAAGGCTTATAATGTCGTCCCCGCCATAGCGGCTATGGACGACGTCGCGATCGCCTCGGTGCTCGTGCAGACTGCGGATGCCCGCTTCTACCTCCAGCGCAAGACCCCGGGCTATCCCTTCAGGCATTTCGAGGGCGACCTGTTTCCTCCCGGCGGGTTTGCGGATTCCACTGACAAGGGCGATGCGCGGCTTACCATCTGCCGGGAAATCCCCGAGGAGTTTCCCGATGCGGAGTTGGCAGCGAGCGTCCTGGGCGCCTTCCAGCACGCCGCCACCTACCAGCTGGAGGTGCCGCGCGAGGTGCACGGCCACGCGAAACGGGGCGACCTGCGCGTGCGGTTCACCCTCCACGACGCGCGCCTTCCGGAGGAGTTGCTCGCGCGCCGCCCGGACCTGCGGGAGCAGTTCCCCCTTGACGAGGGGGAAGGCGTCATTGTCCCGCGCGGCGGCCTGGGGCTGCACCGCTACTGCTGGGCCGTGAACGAGATGCTGCAGGACTACCTGCGCGAACAGTTCGGCTACGCGGTGGAGTTGCGGGGGCATGACGGGATTGCGGTCGAGCGCCTCGCCTAACGGCGGCAGCGAGGACGTTCCTGAGTTTGCTCTGCCCGGCCTCACCTGAGAAGCGAAAGCAAGGGAATTTAAGGTGCGCGCCCCATCATAAGGCATGAAAATCGCTGTCAGTGGGGCATCAGGCATAGGAAAGACGACTATTGCCATCCGGCTGGCCGCCTATTGGGGGTGCGCCTACATCCCCGACACTATTGACCTGGTCCTGCGCGAGCACGGCTACCAGTACTGGCCGCAGTGCGACTCGGAGGAGGAGGAAAGGGAAATCCGCCTAGAATCCCTTGAAAGAAAAATAGGCTTGGAATCAGCCGCAGCGAGCTTCGTCTCCGACAAAGGGGCGGTTGATCACCTTGCCTACTGGCTCATCCATTGCTCGGCAGGGGCGACAGAGGACGAGAACGTCTCTGTTCTGAACAGCGTGCGGGACCATGTGGTAACCTACAGCAGGGTGGTGATCCCCGTGTTCGGCGTCTATCCTTTTGAGGAATCGCCGAGAAGGTTCTCGCATCCTCTCCACCGCCTTCGGGTGCACGCCCTGGTTAAGGGACTCTATGAATCGTTCAGCCTCGCGCCCCGGGAGGCGGATTATCCCTTTGCAACGCCGATTGCAGAGCTTGCAGAGGACCTGGGCCGCCGGAGGGCCGGACTCTACATGGGGGCATTCGATCCCATACACCACGGCCACCTTCGCGTGGCGCAGGCCGCGACTTCACTCTTGGATGACGTGTGGATCCAGCCGCATCCCGATCAAGGCCGGCCGAGGTCGGCGCCGCTTGAGCACCGGGCGACCATGATAGCACTGGCCACCCAGAACACCGACAGGATGCGGCTTCGGGTGGACCCGTTGACGCATCCGCAGGAGTCCTACAGGACGGATGCGGTCCTCTCTGCGGCAGACGAATTCCGAGGGAACGACCTGTGGGTGGTGATGGGATCGGACAAGCTTGCCCACCCAGCCTACGATGCAGACGGGCCCCTGCTTGACGTCCCCCACCTCATCCACGCCCGGGATCCTCTGACGGCAACGGACAGGGAACGGTTACGGGCCTTCAGGAGGGCACGGATTATACATCGCCAATTCCCCACCACGAGCGCCACGGCGGTGCGGGTCATGATTGAGGGAGGACAGGACGTGCACGGCATGCTCCATGAGGATGTCATCGGATATATTGCGATGCACCGCCTCTACCAGGGTCTGCTTGCGGTCGGGAATACGCGAGAGCAGTAGGGCTCGTCCCTTGCTCACTTCTTCCGCAGGAAGCAGGCGACCGCGATGAGATCTTCCCCAGGCGCGGCATGCTCCTTCAGGATGCCCTCCTGCCGGAAGCCCCGCGCCAGGAAGAAGCCTGCCACGGGCGGCAGGACGAAGGCGAACACCTTGCGGATGCGCTTTCTTTTGCAGGCCCGCATGGCGGCGGTGAAGAGCTGCTTTCCCCCGCCTTTCCCGCGAACAGCGGGATCGACATACCAATCCCTCAGCTCGGCCATATCAGGCTCCCAGAAGACCACGGACATGCTGCCCACGACCTCCCTCCCCTCGCAGGCGACGAAGAATTGGTCGCCCAGGATCTCGATCCGATGCCCTTCGCGGAGGTAGCGGCGGATCCAGGGAAGGGGGTAGCTCATGCCCAGGTCCCGCTGCCAGGACGCCCGGAAGTGGCGCGCCAGGGCAGGGTAGTCGGCCGGGCGCGCGGGACGGACCTGCATGCCCTCTTCTGGGGAGAGGGGAGATAAAAAATCAGGGGGTGAGCGGAGCGCCTGTCGTGCTGGGCAGAAGGATCCCGCATCCCCGTTCAAAACTGCTTCTCCAGCGCGACGAAGAGCTCGCCCCCGCCCGCGGCGAGGTTGATGCCGGGACGGATGTAGAGGATGCCGCGGTTGAGGCCGTCGTCCTCGCCGATGTCCCACCCGAAGGGCAGGGAGATGGTGCCCTGGCTGTAGGAGCCTTCGACCCCCTGGTAGGCTACGCCGAGGACTCCTCCTCCCACGCCGTAGGTCAGTTCGGCGTACAGCGCGCCTGTCCCGAGGGTGCGCGTGTGGATGAGGCCGCCTGTCAGGGTGCCCTGGTCGCGCGTCCCCCGCCCCGCGATGGGGGGAACCTGGTAGGTGAAGACGCCCTTGCCCGCCACCACGGCGTCCGCCGCCTTGGTGTTGTTCAGGGCCGAGTAGGCGTCCACGGGATTGAGGTTCGCCCCGTCGGTGGTGAAGAGGAACTCGTCCAGGAGGAAGCCGTTCCCTTCCATGCGGAAGTACCGCCAGACCGGGTCCCCCTTGCGCGGCTGCCCGATGACGATCCTGCGCTCGTCAGGCAGCAGGGCCGCGCCGGCGAACAGGTCGGCGGCATCTTCGCGCAGGAGCCAGCCGTAGGCCCCCGCTTCCTGCCGGGAGGTGAGCAGGGCCCCGGCGCCGTAGTTGCTTTTCGCGGCCCAGTCCTCCTGCTGGCGGTGGTTCACTGCGGCGGAGAACCCATCGCCTGCCAGGGTCTGGAAGGAGCGGAGGATGAGGTCAGTCCCCTCCAGGGGATGGAGGTTGGCGGTGAGTTCCTCCTCATGCCCGGAGGGCGGGGTCGCGAGGTGGGCGTACAGCTGCAGGGGGAAGCGGGTATCGAGCAGGCGCTGCGCGTCCAGGCGCGCGCCCAGCTGCCCGGTGCCGTCAGGCAGGCGGCCTGCCCCGGCTGCCAGGTCGCCGATCTCGGCCAGGGCCAACATCCTCCAGGGAAAGGGGCTATCCGTTTCCGCGGAGGCGAAGACGCTGGCGCGGACCTGTTCAAGAGCATCTTGGATCGGGGAGGGTTCCTGCGCCGCGGGGAGCAGGGAAAGCAGGAGGGAGGGAAGCCATGCCATACCCTCTATAACAGCGTTATACTAATAAAACCGTCTCCCTGCGCCTTTTCCAAGGCCGCTGCTTCCCGGTCCGCTTCCCCTCCTCCCCCATTTAAACGTCCGCGGCAAACAATGGGTATGCTCGACATCCGCCTCGTCCGGGAGGAGCCTGAACGCATCCGCCACAACCTCAAGCAGCGCGGCGCGCTGGACAAGCTCCCTGTCCTGGACAAGCTCCGGCAGGCCGATGAACGGTACCGCCTGCTGCTCCAGGAGCTGGAGACCCTCCGCCACCGGCGCAACCTGAACACCGAGGCCATGCGCAAGCGCAAGGAGGAAGGCGAACCCATGGAAAAGCACCGCAAGGACATGGCCCTCCTGGGGGGGAAGATCAAGGAGGCGGAGGCTGCCGCTGCAGCCGAGCAGGCAGAAGCGGAGCGGTTGCTCCTGGCCCTGCCCAACCTGCTCCACGAATCGGTCCCTCCCGGGAAGGACGACACCGAGAACCAGGTGATCCGGACCTGGGGGAAGCGGCCTGCCTTCTCCTTCGCGCCCAAAGGGCATGAGGAGCTGGGCCTGGGGTTGGACATCCTGGACCTGGAGCGGGCGGGCAAGCTCGCGGGGGCGAGGTTCTACTTCCTGAAAGGTGCAGGGGCGCTGCTGGACCTGGCCTTGCAGCGCTTCGCCCTCCAGCAGTTGCAAGCGCAGGGCTTCCTGCCAATCCTCCCGCCCGCCATGATGCGGCGCGAGCCGTACCAGGGCGTGGTCGACCTGCACGATTTCGAGGACGTCATGTACAAGGTGGAGGGGGACGACCTCTACCTCATCGCCACCTCGGAGCACCCGCTGGTGGCCCAGTATGCGGGGGAGGTCCTGCCTGCGGACCAGCTCCCGCTGAAGCTGGCCGGCGTCTCCGCCTGCTTCCGCAGGGAGGCCGGCTCCCACGGGAAGGACACCAAGGGCATCTTCAGGGTCCACCAGTTCAACAAGGTGGAGATGGTCATCCTGTGCAGGCCGGACGAGTCCTGGAAAATGCACGAGCAGCTGATCCGCCTCTCCGAGGGGCTGGTCCAGCAGTTGGAGCTGCCCTACCGGGTGGTGAACGTCTGCACGGGCGACATCGGCTCCATCGCCGCGAAGAAGTACGACATCGAGGCCTGGTTCCCCACCCAAGGCCGGTACAGGGAGTTGGGCTCCTGCTCCAACTGCACCGACTACCAGGCCCGCAGGCTCCGGATCCGTTTCGGAAAGCGGGACGCGCCCGCGGAGGGGCTGGTGCACACCCTCAACAACACGGGCATCGCCACCACGCGCACCATCGCGGCCATCCTGGAGAACGGCCAGCAGGCCGACGGCAGCGTCCGCGTCCCGCGGGTGCTGCAGTCCCTGGTGGGCATGAAGAAGCTCGAGCCCCTGTAAGGGCTATTCTTATCGTCGGCGGTCCATGTTTTGGCATGAAAGCTATTCATGAGCTCATCCCTCCCGATCGGGTGCAGATCAACGGGGCATGGTTCCAGGTCGTTCGCACGACCAGCACCTGGTATCACGCGGATCGCCGGGAACTGGAGATGGCGATCGAGCTCGCCAAGGTTGGGGACCCTCGCCTCTTCCCCCGGCACCGGCTGACGTATGTGCGCGAGCGGCCGGGTGACCTGGCGTTCTTCTCGTTCGACGAGCGTTCGCAGGCCTTTCGAAAGCAGCGGCTGGACGCGATCAGTTGGTGAACCGCTAAGGGCAGACCACAGGACAAATTGAACCGTGCAGAAGATCTCGGACGAGGGGAGATGTCATTGAGCGTCCGGCGGCATTCGCTTCATCCTCAACGGAAGTGCACCATCAGCTGCCGGGGAAATGGACAGTTGTACGTGTGTAGCTGCCAAACGCATGCTATCGGTTTTCAAAAAGGAGGGAAAAATGAAATCAGAAGCAAGAGAGCCTGCGATGCTCAATGAGCTAAACACATACAGACAGTTTATTCTGTGGCAACACCTAAATGGTGAAGACGGTGGTCTTGTCGTTGTTGGTTTCCGAGGACTCGACCACGACATTGAAGACGTCCGCCGTGGCAATCGCCGTATAGGTGTTGTGTGCGAGCTGGTACACCTGGCCCACGGTGGTCTGCTGGCCCGGGGCCAGGGCGCCCGTCGACAGGAACACGGAGCCTATGTTGGGGGAGAGGGTAATCCGCGTGGTGGACACGCCCGCCGCAGCGGTGCCCTGGTTCCTGATGGCTGCGGAAATCGTCACGCTCACGTTGGAGGAGTTGCTGGTGTTGCTGCCGTTGTTCCAGGAGGCCGTCAGGCTGAAGACCACCAGGTCGGGGAGGCTGCTGTTGCTGCCGTTGCAGGACGATCCTGCGGGCGAGCAGGCGTTGGTCCCGTTCCCGGCCACGAGGGTGCAGGTGTTCGCGACGCAGGCGAGGTGGGTTTGGTTCGTCTGGTTCCCGCCGCAGGAGGAGCCTGCGGGCGAGCATTGATTGCTGCCCGGCCCCTGGACGATGGAGCACGTGTTGGAGCGGCACTCCAAGTGGGTCTGGTTGCTGTTCACGCACGCTCCGTTCACGCAGCCGCCCGTGAAGCCGTAGTTCGCGCAATTGTAAATGTTCTGCACGCACTTCTTGCTCGCGCAGGTGAACTCCACGACGGAGGCGTTGTCCCAGCAGTAGTCGGTCTTGGACCCGCGCGCGTCCTGGCAGCTGCCCCTGGTGCTCAGGGTCGCGCCGTCGGAATCGCGGCAGAAGCTGTAGTTGCCCGGGGCGATGATCGTGGGGCTGGGGGCCGCTTTGCCCACTTGGAACGCCTGCCCCGCGGCAGCGCCAGCCTGCCAGACGGGGTTGGCGGCGTTGCCGGCGAAGACGCCGATGCCTACCGCCAGCACAATCACCGTGAGGATCACCGTCTCCTGCGAGACCGTCCTCCTGCGCTGCCCAGAACCCCTCCGCCGCGCCATAAGTATACAGTATACTTGCACGCCCGCACTTATATACCTGGGAGGCGCCGGAGAAATGCTGCCCCCGCCTTTCTCCCTTTTCAAGCACATGGGAATGAATGCTGTTGCTGCCCAGAAAAACGCAAAGGAATGCTGCTTCCGGGCAGGCGGTCAGAAGTGGCGCCTCTCGGCCTCGCCTTGGCGAATGCGGCTTCACGCAGCATCACGGCAAGGGGGATGGACGCCCCCCTTCAATTCTCCCGGGAAGCCAAGGACACGGCACGCCGCGAGAGCGCTGTGGATAAAGTCGTCATCACCGCCCGCGAACCAAGCCGGATGCCTTGATTTCTACAGCGCCCGGGAGGATTGGCGCGTCCCTCCGCAGGAGGGGACATGTCGGACGTCCGATGTTGCACGCTTAAATACCCCCGCGCGCAATATAGTCAGTGAGGTTCTATGGCACAGCCCATGCCCCCCAGCTACATGGCGTATGATCGCACCATCGTCGTCTTCTCCCCTGACGGGAGGCTGCTCCAGGTGGAGTATGCCCGGGAGATGGTGAAGAGCGGCTCCACCTCCGTGGGCCTGCGGGTCGCGGACGGCATCCTGCTTGCTTCCGTCAAGACGGGAGTCCCCCTGGCGGTCGAGGATTCCTACCGGAAGACGTACGAGATCGACCACCACATGGGCGTCGTCTCCGCAGGCAGCCTCGCTGATGCGCGGGAGCTCGTCGAGCTGGGGAGGGTGCGGTCGCAGATCCACCGCGTGACCTACGGGGAGCCCATCTCCGTGGCGACCCTGACGACCTACCTGTGCGACCGCAAGCACATGGTGACCCAATATGCGGGGGTCAGGCCCTACGGGGTTGGCTTGCTCATCGGCGGCGTTGACAACGGCGACGCCCGCCTGTTCGAAACCGAGCCCTCCGGGACCATGATAGAGTGGAAGGCCCAGGCCATCGGCCGGGGCGCGGACAAGACCAAGAAGGTCCTGGAGAAGGACTACAAAGATGGATTGGACAAGGAGAAGGGCCTCAAGCTCATCCTGCGCGCCTTGAAGGCGGGCGAGAAGGAAACCGGCCCCGAGCACGTGGAAGTCATGTACGTGACCGCGACCGGCACCACCCGGGTCAGCAGGGAAGAGATCAGGCGCTCGTTCTGATCATGTGGCGCCTACGGTGCGTGAAGGACCGGGAGATCGCAGCGCGGTGTGCTCGGATGTGGTTTTCTGTCATGCCGAACCTCGGAAGCGTTCCGAGGTAGGTGCGAGGCATGCTCCTCTCCCGGCGATGCGGAGCAGGCTGAAGCGCTCGTCATGCCTTTTGAGCTTGCGCAGGGCCTCATGTGCGTCCTTTGCCACGGAGATGTTTTTGCGGGCCATGCATGCGCTATGGACGAGCCGTTGCATAAGCGCACGATGCGTGGCAGTGCGGACGCGCGGCACAGTGAGGCGGCGCCTGCCGGCAGGGACCGGGAGGCAGGCCCGCGGGACCCCTGACGCCCCGTTCAAGGACAGGCGGCGGTCGCCGATTGCCGCACAGGCCTGGCGGTGCGTAAACTACCCGCCGCTACAGCGGCGGGCGTTTGACGCCTACTGAACTGGTCCAGTGGACAGCATTCCTGCGACCGTGATGGTGAACCATCTCCGCGACCCCGCGCCCAAGCGCGCGCCATGCATCTGCGGGCCAAGGCCCCGCAGGGTTCCGGCGGCGCGGGGCGTAAAGTTAATAAGACCTCCCCTCCCAGAGGATACCATGGTGTCGCTCGACAAGGCCGTCATCGCCCGCCTCCACCGCGGCGGGACCTTCGAGATTCTCGTCGACCCGGACAGGGCCCTGGACTACCGGAAAGGCAAGCCCATGGGCATCGACAACATCCTCGCCGTCCGGGAAATCTTCAGCGACGCGCGCGCGGGCGACCGGCCCCCTGCTGCCGACCTCCAGAAGGCCTTCGCCACGACGGACGTGGGCAGGATCGCGGAGGTGATCCTCGCGCAGGGGGAACTCCAGCTCACCACGGAACAGCGGAGGGCCCTCCTCGAAGAGAAAAGGAAGCAGGTCGCCACGATCATCTCCAAGCAGGGGGTCGACCCAAAAACCAGGCTCCCGCACCCGCCGCAGCGGATCCTGAACGCGATGGAGCAGGCCCGGGTGAACCTCGACCCGTTCAAGCCCGCCGACCAGCAGGTGGAGGAGGTCCTGAAGAAGATCGAGGCGGTCATTCCCATCTCCCTGGAGCGGGTGGAGGTGGCGGTCAAGGTCCCCATGGAATATGCAGGACGCGCCGCGTCCGCCATCAGGCTGTTCGCGCAGGTCAAGGCCGAGGAGTGGAAGGGCGACGGCTGGTACGCCCTCCTGGAGATCCCCGCGGGGATGCAGGGCGAGATCTACGGCAAGATCAACGACCTCACCCACGGGACCGCGGAGACCAAGCTGCTGACGAAGAAGTGAGTGGGCGGCCCGTGCTCAAGAAGAACTGAGAGATCGTCATACATTACCCTCACCGGCTTTACTGGTTCAGGCATGTTTCAGTCTGCATGGGCTCCCCTGACCGTGCAGCGTCCCTTCAACTGGCCCTCATTCCTGCTGGGCAACGCCTCCTGTCTGGCTTTTCACCCTGCCGATGGCCAATTCGACCATGGGGACAGTGGTCGCATTATTTTCTGTCGATTCCTGGCCTTCTCTTTCGCGCAGGAATGGTTGCCTATTTCCCGAAGATGCCGCTGTCCTGCACGATCTGCCTGAGGTACGGATGCCAGCCCCCCTCCGGGGAGGAGGCCCAGCGGAAGGCGGAGTGGTCCTGGTCCACCCGGACCTGCGGGTCCTTCGCGGTGGGCGCCACCAGGTAGGCTATGTTCACCGTGTGGGTCCCCCCCTTCACCTCGGGGAAGAAGGCCTTGTCGAAGAAGGTCTCGTAGACGCCGATCTGCTTCTCGACGCGCACGTCGAGGCCCAGCTCCTCCTTGGCCTTGCGTACGCAGGCGTCAGCCAGGGTCTCGCCCTTGAACACCCTGCCCCCGGGCATGAGCCACTGCCCCTTCAGCGGCTCGCGCTCGCGCTTCACGAGCAGGATCCTGCCCTCATGGGCCACGATCAGGTCCACGCACACCATGGGGATGTAGTCCAGCATGCGCGCGTACAGCTCCCGAGGGATCGGGTACATGCCCTCCCTTTGGGGGCGGGGGGTATTTGAAGGTTCGCCCGGGGGAGTCGGCATGGGGAGACCTGCCGGGAAGCGCCGTTGCGGCCTCGACCTCCTGGTTAGGGAGAGCGGAAAAGACGAACCAATGGGAAGGGGGTGTGCCGCACGACCCCCGGGGATTACGGGGAGGGGCGCGGGAGTTTCCCCCGAGGGCCCCCGGCTTTGTCCGAAAAGTAGCTTCTGTCCGATAAGTCAGGGTTCTGTCCGAAAAGGGCCAAATTCGGGTCTAAAGGGCCTTGTTGAATAAGTCCGTCCTGTTGCAGAAGTCCTGATTCTGTTGAAAAAACCATTTCACTCGGTAAGCTCTTTGGCAAACTCCTTTTCAGATTTTGTAAGGTTTTCTAAGTAATCCTTCTTGGCATTCATGGCGAGGGTTTCATATTCCTTTGCTGCTTTAAGCATGACTCTCTGTTCTTCTATAGTTTCTGGATAAAGGATTACTATCTTCTTCAGGTCGGGGTCATTCAATTCTGTTTGACCTGTACTGCCAACCGTATATTTTTCAATCTGAGTCTGACCCCAAACTGAACGTAAATAATAAAGCAAATAATCTGGCAGCATTTTTACATCATCATTTATTCTCAAGGTTGTTATGTGTCCATCAGTCATGCACGGCATGGTTTTATCAAATAATGCAACTCTTCCAAGTGTTCCAACTCCTGTTGTATTGATAAGGATGTCGTTCTTCTTTAGATGGCGATTTCTATTTCCCTCAAAGAAAACTTTTATAACATATTCCATATCATCCCAGTTTATGCCCTCGTTTGTTATGTTCTTTGATTTAATTATTGGCACACCCTCGCTGACATAGATTTCTGCGGTTTTCCCTGTAAATGTGGTGCATATTTTATCCAATATGTCTACCTTGTAGCCTTTGGATTTCTCAATAAGCTTTATCCTCTTTTGGACTTCGTCATGTCTTGGGTCTAAATGCTCAAAGTCTATTCTTCGCATATCTTTCGAGAGCTTCTTTATGAAGAGATGCGAACTCTTATTCCATTCTGGTTTATTGACTTTGAG
>JACQOD010000037.1 GCA_016202725.1 Candidatus Aenigmatarchaeota archaeon
CAGCCGGAGGATGCATTGCCACCCTGCGCATATTCCCCAACGGCAATGCCCTGCCGGCAGGAGCACTGGACGCGCAACTGATAGCCAACTACCCAAAGGCGCGAATTCCCCCGGCTTCAGCTGGGGATGAGCGCGAACCAACGAACCAATTTAAAGGCTTAATTTCACCGGCCTGCGACCGGGGGATGAGCGCCCACCAACTCACCAATGCAAACGTTGGCGGATGCGGGCGTGGGGGGCATCGGCGCTCCTGCGAAATGGTCCGGGGCAGGGACAAGGGCCCTGCTCCCCACAGGCTTTCACTGCCGCCTGGCCGCGGGGAAGGGGTCTTTGAGGCCGTGGCCGGTCACGAGGCAGGCGACCCTGCTCCCTTGCGGCAGGCGGTCGTGGATCTTCAGCAGGCCCGCCAGGCCGGCCGCGCCGGCAGGTTCGGCGAACAATCCCTCCCTGCGGAGGAGGAGGTCGCGGGCGCGCAGGATCTCCCGGTCGGTCACGGTGACGGCGAATCCCCTGCTTTCCTCGACGGCCTGCCGGGCGAGGAGGCCGTCCAGCGGAAAGTCCACCTCAATTGCCAGGGCGACCGTCCGGGCATGCGCGAGGCGGTGGAGGGTGTGGTGCTTGAGAAGGGCATCCGCCACCGTGGAGCTGCCGGCGGCCTGGACCGCGATGAGGCGGGGAAGCCTGCGGAGCAGGCCAAGATCGCGGAATTCGCGGAACGCCTTCCAGACAGCGGCCATGAGCACGCCATTCCCTACCGGCACGATGACCCATGCTGGCTGGAGCTGCTCGGCAAGCTCATACCCCACGGATTTCGTCCCCTCCCGGCGGTAGAGGTAGTCGCCCAGCAGGAAGGAGCGGGGGGAGCGGGCTTCCGCCAGGGCGGCTGCCCTGGTGTACCCTCCCCGGACGCGGACCAGCTTCGCACCGGCTGCCTGGATCTGGCGGAGCTTGGTCACCCGCGCGTCGGCGGGCACGTAGACCGTGCAGTGGAGGCCAGCGACGGCCGCATACGCTGCTACGGAAGCCCCCATGTTGCCGGTTGATGCGCAGACCACGCGCTGCGCACGGGCTTCCACGGCCGCTCCCACCTCCACGGCGGAACCGCGGTCCTTGAAGGAGGCGGTGGGGTTCGCGCTTTCGTTCTTGAAGAAGAGGCTGAGCCCCAGCTCCTTCCCCATGTTCCTGCCGGGCAGCAGGGGCGTGCAGCCCTCGCCCAGGGTCACGAGGGAATGCACGGGGAAGAAGTCCCTGTAGCGGTCGTGGGTCCACGCCCGCCCGCGCAGGGGGCTGGCGCGCAGGCGCTTGCGGATGCCGCGGTAATCGAACTGGATCTCGAGATTGCCCAGGCAGGCGCAGCGCCAGCGCGGGGCGAGCGGATAGGAACGCCCGCAGGCCGGGCACCGGATCCCGCTCGCGAACATGTATAAATATTGACCGTCGCAATAGAATACCATGGCCGAGCCGCTGCTGACGACCCTTCCCGCGCTTTTCCAAAATCTTCCGCAGCTGTTCTTGCTGGCGGATGCGGTGTTCTACGTGGCTACGGTCCTGTTCTTCGGCTCCATTGCCGTCGCCGGCTACCGGGGCTACCTGGGGCTCCTTCCCCGCCAGGGGGTGCGCATTCTCCTCGGGCTGCTCGCGGTCATGGGCGGGATTTCCCTCCGCGGTTTCTTCGCTCCTTTCGGGGAGGGGATCTACGGGCTCTTTAACGCCGATCTGCTGGTGGCGTCGCTGGTGTCGTCCCTCCTGCTGCTGGGAGGGATGTACCTCCTCACCTTCCGCCTGCTGAATGCGGCCGCCATAGAGCGGCGGATCCACCAGCTGGAGCAGCGGCTGCAGCGGGCGAAGAAGGTCCCCGAGCGCCTGCGGGGCTGGAGGGACCCGGTGAAGGTGGGCGGCGCCCTGGTGTTGGTGGGGATGGTGGTGGTGGTTGTGGCGGGATTCCGGGAATTCCCCAGCATGAACGAGCGGCTGCTGGACACGCTTGGCCTGACCCCGGAGCAGTTCCAGAACATCGCGAATCAGCTGGGGGACCTCGAGCAACGGCAGGGAGATCTCCCCCCGGGCTGCGCGCCCATGCTGTCCATCCTGCAGACCACCGGCCCGGACATCGGCCGCCTCCCGAGGGCTGATGCGGCCCTGGCCGCCGTCCTCGAGCAGGGCGCAGGCGTGGCCTTCGACCCGGTCTACCAGGCTGACCACGCGGGGGTCACGTACGCCATAGGGGCAGCGTCAGGGCAGCTGTGCCACGCGACCAGGACGCAGTTCTGCGGCTGCTTCTCCACGGCTGGCTTGTGATGGCCGGATCCTGCCCTCCAGAAATCCGCTACCCCAGAGCCCCAAACCTTTATATAGTTGTGCCCGCCATTACATTACAGCTTCAGAGGAGGTGTCTCCATGCGACTCGCGTGGGAGGAAGAAGAGGAAGAGGAGCAGGACGACGAAGAGGATGAGCCTGAGGAAGAGTAATCCCGCTTCTGTTTTTTCATTTTTTGTTGATGATGCTCCTGGTGCTGTAGGTTCCGTAGCGCCTTATCCGGACGACCCGGATGGGAGCGAGGCGGCGCACCATGGCCGCATCCATGGGCTGGTCATACCCGAGGGCAATGATATCGGGCCGGCAGCGTCGCACCATAGCCAGGATGTCATCCGCCTTCCTGAGGGGCCTGCCGATGACGGCCCGGTCAACCCACCGGACGCCAGCCACCATGCCCCTCCTCTCCTTCGCGGGGAAGATGACCCGCCGGCCCTGGCGGCGGATGGTTTCATCGTGGGCCACAATGACCGTGAGACTGTCCCCGAGCCGCCTGGCCTGGCGGAGGAAATAGAGGTGGCCGGGATGGAGGATATTGAACCTTCCGCCGCACAGCACCTTCTTCATGCAACTACCCCACGGTCTCATTCACGATGACCACTTTCCTGCCATCGGTCTTATTGCTTTCTATCGTGACCTGATGCACCCCCTGGCGGAAGACGAGGGTTCCCTGCAGGTCAATATCGGCATAGGTGAGCAGCAGCTCCAGCGGATTCCGGCCGCCGAGCGCGTAGGCAAAGGACGGCGACGCGTCCGCCAGGAACGAGCCGCCCTCGATGCCGCGCATGCGGTTCAGGACGACGCGGTGGTCGCCCTTCGTGAAGGACAGAAAGACCTGGCTTCGGGAGAGGTTCTGGTGCGCCGTGAGGAAGTGGTGCGTGCTGTTCCTCGTCACCCGCAGGGCGAGGGGATCGTGCCGGGAGAACACGAGCGCATGGAGGAGGCCCGACCGCGAGGACGTCAGGAAGAATTCGCCCGGGGAGGCGTAGGTTGCCGTGGGCAAGTCCGCCGCCGCCACTTCTCCCACACCCGGAATGTAGACGGTCCCCGCGGTCGTATTCAGGCGGAGCGTCACCTGCAGCGACCGGGGGGTCTGCGCAGCCACGACCGGCAGGAGCAGCGCAGCCATCCCGATGATCACCAGGGCGTTCACGACGGCGGGCATAGGATACTCAGAGACGCTCGATCCGAATGACGGGCACGCCATTCTGATCGCCCAGATGCTCCACGATCAGCTGCGCAGGCGTCCCGCGGACGACGACCGTGCCTTGTATATCTACGGCGGGGGGCTTTAAGACCAGGATGATCCCGGGGACCAGGGGGGAGGGGATGAACGACGGCTGCTCATGGAAGGTCCCGCCCTCGATGGCAGGCACGCGGTTCTGGATGGTGCGGTAGTCCCCCTGGCTCGAGACCAGGAAGGCCTGGCTGTTGGCCAGCGACTGGTTCAGGGTGAGGAAGTGGTGGGTGGCGTTCCTGCCCACCCCGATGGAGATGGGTTCTTCCTCAGCGAAGACGAGCGCCCGCAGGGTCTCTCCCAGGTAGGAGGCCAGGAAGAAATCCGGGGGGGCGGCGTAGGTGGCGTTCGGCAGGGCCGCGGCCTGCAGTTCGCCCACGCCGGGGATGAAGACGAAGGGGGTGGTGGAATTCAGCCGGAGCACGATCTTGATGGCATGGAAGGAGGGGACCGGGAATCCTACGATGAAGGCGCCGGTGTTGTTCCCTTTTGAGCCGTTGGAATCGTTCGCTGCGATGGACACGATCCAGACGCCGCTGAGGTTGACGGGAATGGTATAATTGAAGAGGTAGGTGTACCCGTCTGCAATGACGTCACCCCGGGTCATCGCCTCGCGCTCCACCCGGAGGGCGTGCAGGGGGTCAGAGATATTGATCTGGACGGCGTGCAGGTCGTCGCGGCCGTTGGCGTCCGTGACGTTCACCTTGATGACCACCTTCTCCCCGGGGGAAAAAGCTGCGGTTTCTGCCAGCGAGGCGTTGAAGATCCTCGGGGTCGCCACCGCGGGTGGAGTGTTCCCGACCACGACAGGCGAGGAGTTCTTGGGGTCGGAGTAGAGGAATCCGTCAAAGGCCCGGGCAGAGCAGATCCAGATCTGGCCTTTCGCGAGACCGCTGACGATCGTTGGCGAGGAGACCGCGGTGCCGTTCGTCGTGGAGGCGTTCGCGTCAAAGGCCGTGTGGGGCGCCCCGTTCAGGAACCAGGTGAATGAGACGTTGAGCGAGGCCTGCTCTGGGTCGGTCGGGGTGGCGGTGCAGCCCAGGGTGTCTGCGGTGGAGGGGGAAGAGGGGGAGACCACCGGGGTGGTGATGGCGGGGGCGGCGTTCGTGGAGATGGTGAAGGTCACATTGACCGAGACGTTGGCGTTCCCGAGGGTGTCGTTCAGGAAGAACTGGGCGCTGTAGGTGCCGTCCGGCATGGAAAGGTTGGTGTACCCCCACACGCCGGAGCGGTTGGCGAGGGTGTAGTTGCCCGGCGTCTGGGCGGGGCTGAGGGGGGTGATCTGGACGATTCCGCTTGCCGGGTTTTCCTCGAGGACCGTGACGTTGAAGGACACGTTGCCTGCTGCGAGGGTCTCGTTTGCGGGGAGCAGGAGGATGACCTTGGGGAGGCGGCGGACGCCGAAGGTGACGTTGACGGAGGCGTTCGTCTGGCCGGCGGCGTCAGTGGCGTAGAAGCGGGCGGCGTAGGTGCCTTCGGCGATGGAGGCGTTGGTGGCGCCCCAGGTGCCGGACCGGTTGGCGAGGGTGTAGTTGGTTATGGCGCCATCGGCCTGGGTGATTTCCAGGGTGACGGATCCCATCTCAAACTCATGGACGGTGACGTTGAAATTCACGGTCGTGTTGTCGTGGGAGGCGTTGGCGGGGGAGAGGAGGGTGACGTTCGGGATGCCGAGGTTCACGGTGTAGGTCGAGCTGACCGTGTGGTTCGTCGCGCCGAGCGTGTCGGTCACGAAGAACTGTGCGCGGTAGTTGGCTGCCGTCTGGCTGAGCGTCACTCCCCACACGCCGGAAGCGTTCGCCAGGGTGTAGTTGGTTCCCACAGGGAACGGACCAG
>JACQOD010000043.1 GCA_016202725.1 Candidatus Aenigmatarchaeota archaeon
AAGTATCTTCGTCTTCTGTAGTTCCTTCCCGGATAAAACATACCCCTCATCTTCACTTAAGAGCAAAACTAGAAACCAATTATACCCCTCTTTTTTGCTTTCTATGTCCAGCATTCCTATCTCGTCTTTGCCGATACCCCAAAATCCACTTTTCAATTTATTTTTTTCGTTGTTAACATCACTTTCCTTGACGCATATATCGATACGTTTACTCGGTATAGTCCAAATCTTTATAGTCCAGATATTAAGCCTATTTCTGGGTCTGGTAACCTCAACTTCATTTCCTAGTCTTCCAATAAACTTGGAAACCTGACCTCCCCCCTTCATTTCCACGCACCCCAGAATTTCTTTTTCTTAATTGTTACATGACACCCCATATGTCACCAGCTCTTCGCTTGGCCCTGTAGACCCGTAGGGGAGTCTGGTATTTAAGGCTTGAATGAGGGGTCCGGTTGTACTCCTTCTGGTACTCCCCAAACAACTGGTTCGCGTGGTCGAGGTCCCTGACCTCGAACCGGTTCAGGTACCGCTTCACCTTCTTCACCACGGCCTCCGCCTTGCCGTTGCATTGGGGGTTGTAGGGCCTGGTGTGGATGGGCTTCGTCCCTGCATCACGGCACAGCTCGCCCCAGGCTTTGGTGTACACCTTCCCGCAGTCGGTCAGGACCTGCCCACCTGCAGGCCTTCCGCCGGCAGGGCATGCACGGCATCATGCAGTCCACCATCCCGCCCTCCACCACCATCGCCTGGGGCGCCTTCGCCTCCGGTCACGACGCCAGCGGGCTGGAGTTCTATGCCTACACCTACCGGGAGGGAACGAAGACGCGCCTCTACAACTCCTCCCATATCCAGGTCCCGCGGCTGTGGGATCTCCTCAGCAAGGCGGGCAAGCGGGTGGCGCTCCTCAACGTCCCCCTCACCTAGCCCCCCGCCCCGAAACAGCAGCATTCCTCTCCGTTTTCTGAAAGGCGGTAGCAATAGCGTCCCATGCGCTACTTGGAAAGGAAGAGCGATCCCTTCACATCTTCTCAGGAACCTGGATGCCCAGCAATTGCAAGGCAGTGGCCAGGGTGGTGTGCACGGCCCTGACCAGCGCCAAGCGAGCCTCCCGCTCGCCCGGCTCTGCCCGCAGGACCGAGAGGTTCTGGTAGAACTCGTTGAAGCAGGTAGCGAGGTGGTAGGCGTAGTTTGCCAGGTAGTGGGGCCTGCGATCCCTGGCAGCGCGCAGGACCTCGTCCGGGAAGGCCAGGATGGTCCTGAGGAGGAGGCGCTCGCGCTTGTCGTTCAAGAGCGCGGCATGGAAGCCCGGCCCCCAGGCTCCTGCCTTCTCCATGATGGACCGGGCCCGGGCGCAGGTGTACTGGAGGTAGGGAGCGGCATTGCCGTCGAAGGACAGGGCCTGCGCCCAGTCGAAGACAATGACCTTCTCGGGAGACTGCTTCACCAGGTCGTAGACAATGGCCCCCATCCCCACCTGCCGGGCGATGTCCTGCAGGTTTTTCTCCTTGGAGTGCTGCTGGGTCACCTCCAGGGCGTGGGCGACCACCTCCTCCCTGAGCTCGTCGTAGGTGATGATGTCGCCGGTCCGGGAGGACATCTTCCCCGAGGAGAGGTTCACCAGCTCGTAGGGGAGGTGGACCTCCTTCCTGGCCAGGGCCGGGGAGAACTTCCCGAGGGAGGCGATCAGCTGCCTGAAGTGGAGCTGCTGCTCCGCAGCCACCACGTGGATGAGCTGGCTGGGGTGGAACTCCTTCTCCTGGAGTTCGGCCAGGGCGAAGTCCTTGGCTGAATACAGGGGGGTCTGGTCCTGGGTGAGGAGGACCCAGATCCCCAGGCCCTCCTTCTCCAGGTCCATGACGATGGCCCCCTGGGAGAGCTTGGCCACCTTGCGCGTGAGCAGGTTCCGGGAGATCTCAGCGCCGCGCGCCTCCACCTCGCCCTCGAAGTACAGCCGCCGGAAGGAGACCCCGAAGTCCTGGTAGATCCGCTGGAAGTCCTCCAGGCTCCATTTCCTGGTTTTTTCCCAGAGCTGGACCAGGCGCTTGTCGCGGGCGTACAGCTGCTTGTTCAGCTCCCGGACCTCCTCCTCCTTCTTGGGGTGGCCCTCGACCGCCTTGGAAGCCAGGGCATAGACTTCGCCCAGCCACCGGCCCTTCCCCTTGGCAGGCTCCTTGGGCTTGAGGTGCTGGAGGCCCCAGAGGACCTTGGCCACGTGGGGGCCGATGTCCCCCTGGTAGTTGACCCGGATCACCGCGCAGCCCGCGTGCTCCAGCACCCGGCAGAGGGCCTCCCCCAGGACGATGTTCCGGCAGTGGCCGATGTGGAAGGCCTTGTGGGTGTTGGGCTGGGCATACTCCACCAGTATGCGCTCCTTCCGTGCAGGGGCCTTGCCCCAGCCTGGCTGGGCAGCGGCCTTGAGGAGCCTGCTCCCGAGGGCGGCCCAGTCTGCCGTGAAGTTCAGGTAGGGCCCCTGGGAGGTGACCACCCGGATCAGGCCCCGGGGCTTGATCTTGCCAGCCAGCTCCTGGGCAATCAGGGGCGGGGCTTTTCTGTATTTTTTCGCAAGAGAAAAGCAGGGAAAGGCCAAGTCTGCGTCAATATCCGGGGGCGGAGCTTCCAGGGTGACCTGGTCACGGGGGATGTGCGCTGCCCGCGCCACCACGGCCCGGACCTCGGCCTGGAACTCCTCCAGGAGGGTCATGCCCCTACTAGGAGTGGGGCTACAAAAAGGTATCCCTTGGCCAGCCCGCGGGCCGTGAGGGGATTGGAATAATATTCCAATAGGGGAAGGCTTTTCTCCCCCCGCGCCAAAGGAGGGCATGGGGATGCTGAAGCCCGGGGAGAAGGCCTTCTTGAGGGGGCTGGACCTCCAGGAGGCGGGTTTCGCCCCCCAAGGAAGCCGCTGCAGCGCCTGCGGGGACAAGGTGATGTTCTTCTTTCTTGTCCCGGCCCCGAGGCAAAAAAGGGGGAACCCTCCGCATCGCTGCGCCTCTCGCCGCCATCGCATCGGGGGTCCTGCTCACCCTCCGTCTTCAGGCACGCTTACCCTCTGCTCCCGCTGCGCCTCCTTCACGAGGGGGAAACCCCAGCCCCTTCTCAGGGAGTTCAAGCATACCCTCGACTGGACCCTCCTCCGCGAGGGGAGGGGCTACCAGGACCTCCGGGAGACGATCACCTTCTCTCAAGCCAGGGAGCGGCTCGAGCAACTCCGCCAGAGCCAGCAACCCCTGGCCGACCAGGTCCGTTCCCTGCCCGCTGCAGCAGCTGACCAGTTCATCCAGCAGCTCCTGGCCAAGCAGGCGCGCTACGCCCTCTCCCCGAAACAAATGGCCTGCCTCGAACGCTTCCTCGCCAGCGGCGGGAAACGACCGCCGCGCGCCAAGAGGAAGAAAGAGTAGCCCACATGGGAGGATGGTGTTCTTCTTGCGGCAACGTTCTAATGTCATGTCGGATTGCCTCGTTACCGCCCTCTTACGAGGGGGGAATAACCGGCAAAAAATGACGCGGAAGAGAAACCGCGGAATGCCGTCAAACTTCATAAGCCGCCAGGAGAAGACAATAGTGGAGGGAACGAGGAAGGAACCATGGGCCTGGAGACGAATTACGATTATTTCATGAAGGCTGACTTGACCGCTTACCGCGACCAGTGGATTGCCATCGTGGACTGCAGGGTCGTACGCGCGGGACACAGTGCCCGCAAGGTTTACGAGGAGGTCTGCAAGCAGTTCCCGAAGAAGCGCCCGCTACTTGCCAAGATCCCCGGTCCGCGCATCATGATTCTATGATGATGACGTTCCGGTACCGGGCCGTCGGTCGCCCCGGTCCCTTTCCTCAATAGCCCCGGGCGGATTCGAACCACCGTCAGCGGGTATCTTCTCACGCTCTTTCATCGCCTTGCGGCTCAATGCTTTGGCGTCAGGGGGCCTGCGGCTCCCTTTCCGCTCAAGCCTTTTTGTGGAAAAAGGCCTGATCCAAAGCCCGCTATGCTTGACCGCTACACCACGGGGCTGTACCTACTGTTGGTCGCAGGGGAATAAAAGGCGCGGGAGGCGCACGAGGGGTTCTGCGGGAAGATGCAGCAGGCTTATGCCGACTTGGGGGGAGAACTCCCAAGACCTCATTCGCCTTTCAGGGCGCGGATGCCGGCCTTGGTGATCACGATGTAGTTGCCCATGTTCTCGACCTTGTCCACCCAGCCCCTGCCCTGCAGGCGCGAGAGGACCACATCGAGGGCGTCCAGGTTCTCCTTGGTGGCGATGCGGGCCAGCTCCCCTTTGGTCAGGAGGTGGCGCTCGTCCAGGAGTTCGAGGATGCGCTTCTCGCTCTCTTGCAGCATACCCTCCTATGGGGCGCGAAACTATTTATTTCGGTTCCTTGCCCTTCTGTTCCCTGGGGGGCGCCTTGGGGCCGTAGTTCTTGAACCATTCCGTTCCCGGCGAGAGCGCCAAGCGGCAGAATGCTCCCCTGCGGTTCCAATCGCATCGCCCGTGCGGAGGGGCCCGAAGACGGCCCCGCTCCGCCTGCCCGCCTTATACTCCGCCCTGTTCCCGATGATGACGATATCCTCTGCTGGATCGCGCCATGCCGTGAGGATGGGCGCCAGGGCGGGCTCATGCCAGCCGATGCAGCCGGCCTCCCGCTTGCTCGGGTCACCGCGCCGGCAGCGCAGCCACACCTGGCCGCAGGGTGCGATATCAACGAACTTGGCCGGGCTTTCGCGAGGAGGGATGTCGAGGGTGCACAGCTCCCCGTCAGCCATTCGCACGTCACCGTTCCGCAACGAGCCCCGCAGAGCCCCGCTTTCGCGTGCCCGCCGGTATTCTTCCCGGCTGCCAATGCATGCCTCCGGGGACTGGGCAAGGAACGGACGTTGCGAAAGCAGGTGCCGCCCGATAGAGCCCGTTATTTCTTCGCGCACATCTCCCCGGGGATAGCACTTCACGCGCTCGGACACGAACCCCCGGAGGTCCCGGGGGGTGACGATCCTTGGATCGGGGAGCATATGCACATCCCACTGTCCGTGAATATAACTAGCGTGGCCAAAGCCGTGCCGCATGCCTATTTAAATACCCCGGGCAAAACAGGGCTATGCCCATCATCGGACTGAACTTCACCGCCGTGCAGGCCACGCGCTCGAACAAGCCCGTGTCCGGGGAGATCAAGGTGAACTCCACCCCCACGATCACCGCGGTGAAGGAAATCACCATGAGGAGCCTCAAGGACAAGGCCATCACCATGGAGTTTGAATTTGCGACTGACTACCAGCCCGACATCGGCGAGATCAAGCTGGGCGGCAACATCGTGTTCATCGCGGACAACAACAAGGACGTCCTGGACCAGTGGGGCAAGGAGAAGACCTTGCCCGAGGACGTCTCGGTGGAGATCCTGAACCATTTGTTCCGCAGGTGCCTGGTGAAGATCGCCACCCTGGCCGAGGACCTCCAGCTCCCGCCCCCGCTGGACATCCCCCGGGTCGTGAAGAAGGCCGCGGCAGAAAAGGCGAGGTAGGGCTCCGGCCGCAGGAAGGCTTCTACAGCACGATCAGGTTGCACGCAGATGTCCTAACATTCCCTACAGCTTCTTCAGGGAGACAACCTCTTCACGCTCACGGAACTCGATGGCAAACGGCTCGAAGAACCCCTCCCTTCCGAGGAGGACGGGGATGTCCACGTCGCCGTCAAGGATGACCTTGGCGTGGACCGGGACCGCATAGCTCTCATGGCCCTTCGCCACGTGGACCACAATCCGGACGGTGACCGCCTCGGCTCTTTTGATGCCTCCGATGCGCTCCCGCTTGCCCGTCAGTGGAATGCCAAGGATCTCCGCGATGGCCCTCGGCAAGGCGACCGTGTCCGCCCCGGAGTCAAGCAGCGCCATCACATTGAGGCGCTCGTCGCCGTGCACCAACGTGACCGGGATGGAGGGAGTGGGGTCAGGCGGGAAGGGCGCTGGACGGTCAACCGCGCGGTAGCGAAAGCGCATCGTCATAAGATCATGGTCTGCAGTCCCGGCACGCGGGCAAGCAGCGGCCTGCGCTTGGGGAACCGCGCCCTTGCCTCCTCATAGACTCTCTTGGCGTTCTTTCCCGAAGAGACGATCTCGCCGTCCACCATCGCAATCCACTGATCGCGATACGCGACTAAATTGGCCTTCAAGTAGCATTCGTAATCCTTTTCCAGGTCCATGATTCCCTCCTAAGAGGGACTTGGTGCAGCGCCTTAAAAAAGCCGTTCCGCATCGCTCGGGAGCGCTGGCAGCCGACCCCGGCTCCAGGGGGATGCGGTGCTGATGGTTCGCTGCTAAGGGCAGACCGCAGACTGCATTGAACCGTGCAGAAGAGGGGGGATGAGGTCATTGCGCATCCGGCGGCATCCGCTTCATCCGCAATGGAAGCGCATCATCAGCCCCCGGGGAAATAGTTTATTCTGTGGCAACACCTAAGCAAAGCAGCTGAAATCTGGTGAGCCCTTTGGCCGGAATAGCGTCGGATGCCGGGCCTTTCTCGAAGGGGGATTGCTGGCAACCGCAGGCGCGCCTGGGGTATAACCAGAAATGTGCTACTTGGCTTAACGCACCAAGCAATGCTCGGCAGAAGCATATCCAGTCGACGGGAGCGAAGAGACTTGCGGGCTTATAGTAGCTGCTGAGTACGTGTTTAGCTGCCAAACGCATGCCACCGGTTTCCAACAATGCGGGAACAATGAAATCAGAAGCAAGAGAGCCTGCGGTGGTCAGTGAGCTAAACACATACGCTGCTGACGTTAGCTGACCCTCACACCACCGCGCCCAGGATGAGCAGGTAGGCCAGGATGGCGCCCGCCACGAAGAGCAGCAGGAACTTCTTGGCCTCGCCGAAGGCCATGCGCGCCACGAAGAACCCGACCAGGCCCAGGACCGCCACTGAAACCGCCAACCCCAGCGGACCCCCCACTTCAGCCGCGAGGCCGAGGCTCTCCAGCAGGCTCCCGTAGAGGGCCATGATCCGGAAAAAGGAGTCCAGAATGCTCTCGAGCAGGACCGCCACCATCTCCAGGACGATCGCGAGCGGGGCGTCCGCCATGCGCCTATTTAGTGCCGCAGCCCTATATTCCCGGTATGGCGCGCCTGGCCGTGGACGTGGCCCTCCTCCTCCCGCAGGAGGCCAGGAGGATCTGCGAGGAGATGAACGCCCGCCTGCGGCGGAACAATCCGGGCAGGATCGATTTCCGGAAGGCTCTCCCCCACGTCTCCCTCTGGATGGGGGTGGTGGACCAGGGCGACCTCAGCCCGTTGGGCAGGACTCTGGAGGGCGTGGCACGGGCCTTCGCTCCGGCGGCCCTGGAGGCTGGCACGACGCGGTTCAATGGAAAGACTTCCGCCTGGGCGTGCAAGGAATCCCGCCCCCTCCTCCGCCTGCAGGATGCCCTGCTGGTTCGCCTGCAGCCGTACCTGCGCGGCGATCCCCAGCCTGATCACTTCGCGGACTGGGAGGGCGGGATAGATGACGATGCGCTGGCCTGGGTCCGCACCTATCGGGCCGCACAAACCGGCGCTGGCTTCGATCCGCACGTCACCCTCGGCTGGGGCGAGGTGAAGGAGACCCGCCCTCCGTTCCGGTTCCTGGCGAGCACGCTGGCGCTCTGCCGCCTGGGCAACCACTGCACCTGCAGGGAGGTCCTCTGGCAGGCGGAGCTGCAAGGGTGATGAGATGGCCAAACGCGATGCTGGCGTTGAACGTTGTGTCAGGACCCAACTGCGCAAAGCGCGCCACGGACGATTCGTCGCTCTTGACTGATCTGTTCACTTCCTGAAGAACCCCGCCAGGCCGGCCTGCTGCTGCTCCCGCGCCTGCCGGAGCTTGTCCACGGCTCCCTGGATGCGCTCCCGGGAGAAGCCGTGCTCGCCCGCCAGGAACTCCACCACCGCCGAGGGCTGCAGCCGGGCCTGCGGAATGTCCATATCCTCCACGGGCGGATGGAGGAAGAGGTCCAGCAGCTCCTGGGGAGGCATGGAAAACTCCCATGGCACGGCCTGGAAGAGCGCTTCCAGGGAAGGGTGCTCCCTGACCAGCTTCAGGGCGGTCTTGGGCCCCACCCCCTTCACCCCCCCGGGGTTGTAGTCCGTGCCGATCAGCATGCCGAGGAGAATGAGCTGCTCCCGGTTGATGCCGAGGGCCTGCAGGGCAGCCTGCAGCTCCACCAGTTCCGGGGAAATGTCCAGGTACTGCTCCTTCCCGGCCACCTTCCTCCGACCGGTCACGGCCAGGTTCCTCACCACCCTGCCGGCCCCGAAGAGCAGGGAGTCCCAGTCCTGGGAGCCCACGGCCCAGGCCTTCCCCTGCTGCAGCAGCCTGGCCGCTTGGGCCTCCCCCTCGGAGGGGGCCTGCAGCCAGGCGATGCCCATGTACCCCAGGAGTTCCTTGGCCTCGGCCGCCATCTCCGGGGTCAGCCGGGCAGCCCCCTGGGCGTACGTGCGGACCTTCTCCACATCCCCCGCCGCGAGGGCCTCCTTCCACTTCTCTGCGGCCTGCGCGCGCACCTTGCCGCGCGCCTCCAGGGTGGCCAGCTTGAAGGCGGGTGGCGTGCCGTCGAACACGTAGACCGGCGTGATCCCCTCCTCCAGGAGCCTGGCCGAGCGGTAGAATACGCCAGAGAGATGGGAGGTGATCCTGCCCTGGGAGTCCCGCAATGGCTCTCCGGTGAAGCGGTCGCGGATGGTGGAGAGGAACTGGTAGAGGATGTTGTAGCCGTCAAGCGCGAGAGTCTTCCCCCGGAGGTCGGCGAAAGCGACTGGCCGGGAGGGGATCAGCCCCTGGAAGGAGACGCCCATACCCTTTTCTGGAAGGGGGGATTAAATTGGTGAGTTGGTGAGCGCGCATCCCCTGGCCGGGGGGGTTCGCGCCTTTGGGTAGGGCAGACCACCGCACACATTGAACCGTGTAGATGAGGTCATTGCGCAGCCGGCGGCATTCGCTCCTCCGCAAGGAAGCGCACCATCGGCCCCCGGGGGAATAGTGTATGCTGTGGCAGCACCTTCGTTGGTTATCAGCTGAGCGTCCAGTGCTCCTGCTGGCAGGGCGTTGGCGTTGGGGAATTCCCACAGGGCAGCAATGCATCCTCCGGCTGCAGCCGGGAAGAATGCTTGCTGCATGCTTTTAAAATCCTCTCCGTGGGCCTTTTTAAGGAGGAAACCCAACAACAGGGCATGGCGCGCGCCAAACGCACGGCCCGCAAGCGGCCAGCCCCGCGCAAAGCTGCATCGCGGAGGCGCAAGCCTGCCCGCGCGGCGCGGCGCGCTGCCCCCCGTTCTCGTTCGGCGACAAAAAGGACAGCGCGCAAACCCGCCCGCCCGGCGGCCCGCCGTGCCAAGCCCCTGCGGCCGAAGCTTACGCCCCTGCCCCGCAAGGTCCTGGTGGGGAGGATCTCGCACTACTTCACCGCGATCGGCGTGGGGGTGATCGAGCTCTCCGCGGAAATCCGCAAGGGCGACCGCATCTCCATCGAGGGCGCCACCACCAACCTCCAGCAGCGGGTCGAGAGCATGCAAGTGGACCGCAAGCCCGTGGAGCGGGCGGGTCCCGGGCAGTCGGTGGGAATCCTCGTGAAGGAGCGGGTGCGCGAGGGCGACCTTGTGTTCCGGGCGTAGCTGGTGCGGACATTGAACGGATTGCAGCGGGGCAGAAGGGCGTGCATCGGGGCGCTCGGGCAATTCGTGTTCTGGGCGCCTGGGAGGGAGCCAGCCGGCGAAACGGGGGTTTCAGAAGGGGTATACTGTCACCGTTGAGGTATCAGAAGTTTTCGGGCTTGCCCCGAAAATTTTGGGGAGCGACATCACGGAGTGAGGAGCGAGCCTCATAACCCTTTGGTGACTTGAAGCAGAGGCGAGACCGAGCTTTCCGAAGGAAAGCGAAGCGTCTGGCTGAGGCGTCAGATTGTACGCTATGCTTAGGCGTGACCGCAAATTAAATTGGTGAGTTGGCGAGCGCTCATCCCCCGGCTGAAGCCGGGGGAATTCGCGCCTTTGGTCAGCTGGTTATCAGTTGCGCGTCCAGTGTTCCTGCCGGCAGGGCATTGGCGTTGGGGAATATGCACAGAGCGGCAATTCATCCTCCGGCTGAAGCCGGGAGGAATTCTTGCTGCATGCTTTTAAATAGGTTTTTGGCCTGTAGAGGATCTTGTGGAATAAGGTAGTGCAGTAAAAAAAGTGTCAATCCCCGTATCCCCGAAAAGCATCAAAGCCACGCCACGTCCACGTCGTCCGTGCGCAGGCGCGGGCGGATCTCCAGGGAAGGCGCGGGCAGATTCCCTGCCTGCAGCTGCTGCATCCCGTTCCAGGCGATCATGGCCCCGTTGTCCCCGCAGTAGCGGAGCGGGCACGGCAGGAAGCGGGCGCCCCGCTCCCGGCACATGGTGTCCAGCATCTGGCAGAGGCGCTGGTTGGCCGCGACCCCGCCCGTCAGGATGACCTCCTCCTTGCCGACATGGGCCAGGGCGCGCTCCGTGACCTCGGTGAGCATCGCGAAGAAGGTCTCCTGGAGGGAGCAGCACAGGTCTGCCAGGGGGGCCCCGTGCCGCAGCTTCTGCAGGGCCGCGGTCAGGATGCCTGAAAAGGAGAGGTCCATGCCCTTGACGACGTAGGGCAGCTCGCTGTAGCTGCCCCGGGAGGCGAGCCGCTCGATCTCCGGCCCTGCCGGAAAGGCGAGGGCAGCAGCCCGGCCGAACTTGTCCAGGGCGTTCCCCACTCCCACGTCCTGGGTTTCCCCGAAGACCCGGTAGCGCCCTGCCAGGTGGGAGATCACCTGGGTGTTGCCCCCGGAAACGTACAGGATCACGGGATCCTGCAGCCTGGTCTGCAGCCGGGCGATCTCCAGGTGGGCGACCTGGTGGCAGACGGGGATCAGGGGCTTCCCGGCCTGCGCAGCCAGGCTGCGGCCGGCCTCCAGGCCCACCCGCAGGCAAGGAGGGAGGCCGGCCCCCTGGGAGAAGGCGATGGCATCCAGGTCGGCCGCCCGCAGCCGCGCGTCCTCCATCGCCTGTTGTACCAGCCTCCCGCCCGCCTCCCGGTGGTGCGCGGCCGCATCCTGGGGCTTGATCCCCCAGCCTGCCGGCGGCTTGAACATATCGCGCGCGTCGGCCAGGATCCTCCCCTGGTCGTCCACGATCCCCGCCCCGAAGGTGTGGGCAGTGCTCTCGATCCCCAGCACGAACATAAGGAAAAGATGGGGTTCCCGGGGATAAAAGGGCATGCTTCTTGTGCAGCCGCTCTATTTTCCCTTGACATTTCTACTTCCGTATCGTTGGTCCCAGAAGCAAAGGCAAGAGCAGGACCAGCTGCTGCTTGCCGAGCTCAAGCATGTCCTCGCACCGGCGAAGAGCGGGCAGTTCAGCAAGGAGGACGTACCAGCGGAAGCAGGTCTGAAAAAGGCGCACACTGCCATGAAGCAGGGAAAGGACTTCATGGCCGACTCCATGGAAGCCATAGCGGCGCAACTTCCTCAAGCTGTGTGGTTCTGTCTCACATACGGGTGATTTATGAGTGTGTCGCATTCGGGAGATAATATTAAAGCAAGCATAAAGTGAATTGATTCGCTGCTCCATTGTAGATAAAAACTCCATATTGAAGCATGTTTCGACCGATGAGACAATTTGGTGTTTGGCTTCCTAATGGAAGTGCAGTAAAAAGTCCCTCATATGAAATATTCATCTGAGGTATAAACATCCTAATAAAATATTGATAGCAAGGATGACTTGTGGTTGATGGGGTATTCACTGTTATTTGACCAACTGGCCGAAGGCCAAGTTTTTTTGGTATATCTTCTTGGACAACGGAATGCGATGCTCCCGTATCTATTTGTGCTTTAACCTTTATTGGTTTTGGTATTTCTTTTCCCTCTTTAGTATATTGTTCTTCCAATTGAGATGGAATAAGAAACTCTACGTC
>JACQOD010000041.1 GCA_016202725.1 Candidatus Aenigmatarchaeota archaeon
GGAAAGAGAAGCATCTACGCCGATAGCGAAGTTCCTGATTTGAAGTTTTTCGACCACCACACCATACTTCCCATTAATGTTAACTCCAAGATCCGAATCGTAATCGCTATTTCCGTCAATGATTCGTCCGTTGCCATTCAGGGTTATGTCGTTGGCACCGAAGGTGATACACGTTCCGTCATACTCGGAGACATCTTGTGTAAGTGTCACCTGGTCATACATACCGCTGAGCTTGCCGCTGGCATCAGTGCAGGAGGTGGCTTCCGCGTTGAGGAAGATGGTGAAGGCTTCAGCCTGCTGTGCGGGGTTGGAGACCAGGTCCTCGGCCTGGAAGGTGATGGCGTAGGCTCCTCTTGCGAGGGAGAGGTGCTGGGCTGCGGGGGATTCCCAGTTCCCGCTTGCGGGGTTGAAGGCGAGGGAGCCGGAGTCCACCAGCTGGTCTGCGGCGTTCCTGAGCTGGTAGGTTGCCCAGGCCAAAGGCTCATTGGCCTGGAGGACGTAGTCAAGGTCCCCGGCTGGGCTTGGGGCCTGGAAGGGGTAGGTCTGGTTGAGGGGGGAGATTGGGGTGAGCTGGGGCGGGGCGGAGTCAATCGTGACTGCGGCTGACTTGGCGGGGGTTTCCGTGTTGCCTGCGAGGTCCTGGGAGTAGTAGCGGACGTAGCTGGTCCCTTCCTGGCTCACGTAGGCTGCCGTCCCTAGGGTGGAGGGGACGCAGGCGTCGAGTTGGTCAATGCAGTGCCAGGTGGAGGCCGCTCCTGAACCTGGCGTGGGGTCGGCGGGGGTGAGGGTGACCGTCACCGGGGCGTTCTGGGGGGATTGGGGGGCATTGTGGGTGGTGGCGGGGGGGAGGGTGTCGATCCTGACCTCCAGAAGCTGGGCAGGCTCCTGGTTGCCTGCCTGGTCAGTCGACCTGGCCCAGAGGGCGGTGGTGCCCTCTGCGCTGACCAGGAAGGGGGCGGTGTAGGGGAGCCAGGTGAGGTTGTCGTAGGAGAAGGCGGTCTGGACGCAGCCGGAGAGGGGGTCTGCGCAGGCGAGGGTGACCGTGACCGGGGAGGTGAACCAGCCGTTCTGGCCCGGGGTGCCGGCCAGGGACGGGGAGGTGGCGGGCGGGGTGAAGTCCAGCGCGACCGGTTGGCTGGACCGGACGCCCTCGGCATTCCCTGCGACATCGGCCGAGGAGTAGCGGACATACCAGGCCCCTTCCTGGGCCACCTGGACCTGCGTGCCTGGGAAGGAGGGGGTGCAGTTCCCGGCCTGGTCAACGCAGGAGGACGTGACGGCAAGCCCCGATCCCGGGATCGGGTCGGCGGGGGTGAGGGTGACCGTCACCGGCTGGTTCTTCCAGCCTGCCGGAGCGTCGTCCGCGGTGGCGGGGGGGCGGGTGTCCATATCCACCCGCAGGGCCTGCACGGGTTCCTGCCAGCCGACGGCGTCCGTGGAGCGGAAGCGGATGTAGGAGGTGCCCTCTTGGGCGACCTGGACCGGGGTGGTGTAGGGGGTTGCGGGATCGCACGAATTGGCGGTGTCGGTGCAGTAGGCGGTGGGGGTGACCTGGGCGCAGCCCGAGAGCGCATCAGCGCACGAGAGGCCGACAGTGACGGGGGACATCCACCAGCCGTTGCTTCCCGGGGTGCCGGAGGGGGTTGCGGCCGTGGCGGGCGGGGTGAAGTCGAGGGAGACGGTCGCCGAGCGGACAGCTTCACTGTTGCCTGCGAGGTCGCTGCTGGAGAAGCGGACGAAGGTCAGGCCCTCCTGGGACACCTGGATTTGGGTGCCTGCGGTGGAGGGAATGCAGGTGCCGGCTTGGTCAGTGCAGAAGAGGGTCTCGGCCACGCCGGAGAGGGGGTCAGTGGGGGTGAGGGTGACCGTGACCGGGGAGGACTGCCAGCCTGCGGGGGCGTTGTGGGTGGTCACGGGAGGGGAGAGGTCTATACTGACCGCTGCCGAGCGGACAGCCTCCTGGTTGCCTGCATTGTCCAGGCTGCGGTAGCGGACGTGCCAGATGCCTTCCTGGGTTACCTGGACCTGGGAGCCGGGGGTGGAGGGGGTGCACATGTCAGCCTGGTCAACGCAGGAGAGGGTGGTAGCGACCCCGGAGAGGGGATCCGTGGGGGAGAGCGTGACCGTGACCGGGGTGTTCACCCAGCCGGCGGGGGCGTTGTCCGTGGTGGACGGGGGGGTGAGGTCGAGGCGGACCTCCTTGTACAGGGTGGTTTCCACGTTGCCGGCCACGTCCTCGGAGGCGTAGCCGAGCGTGGTGGTGCCCTCCTGGCCAACCAGGACGGTGGTGCCTTGGGTGGTTGGAATGCAGGAGGGGCCGAGGCAGGAGCGGGTGGCAGCCACGCCCGAGTTGGGGTCGGCGGGGGCCAGGGTCACGGTGACCGGGGTGTTCACCCACCCGGAGGGGGCGTTGTCGGTTGTGGCGGGGGGGAGGGTGTCTATCTGCAGCTGGAGGGACTGGCTTTGCTCCTGGCGGCCCACGTTGTCAAGGGAGTGGAAGCGGAGGATGGTTGCGCCTTCCTGGGAGAAGGTGAGCGGGGTGGAATAGGGCTGGTCGGGGATGCAGCCTGCCCCGGTGCAGGAGAGGGTTTGCTGGCAGCCTGAAAAGGGGTCGGCACAGGAGAGGGTTGCGGTGACCGCTGACCTCCACCAGCCTGCATTGCCTTGGATGCCGGAGAGCTGGGAGGAGGTGGACGGGGGGGTGAGGTCGAGGAGGATCTGCGGGGAGGTCTTGGCCTGCTCGCTGTTGTTGGCGTTGTCCATGGAGGAGTAGCGGACGTAATTGGCGCCTTCCTGGCTGACCAGGGCCTGGGTGCCGGGGAAGGAGGGGACGCAGGCGCCTGCCTGGTCCACGCAGGACCAGGTTCCTGCCAGGCCTGAGCTGGGCTCGGGGTCGGCGGGGAAGAGGGTAACCTGCACAGAGGAGGGCTGCCAGCCTGAAGGGGCGTTGTCCGTGGTGGCGGGCGGGGTGACATCCGCTGCGGCGAAGGAGCCGGGGGCGGTGGATTGCAGGGAGGAGGTGTCCGTGGCTGTGATCAGGATGTCGTGGGGGCCGAGCTGAGTGGGGGTGAAGGAGGCTTCCCAGTGGTTGTTGTACGGGTTGGTGAGGGGGAGGGTCTGGATGGTCTGGCCGAAGGTGATTTTAGCCTCCACGGACTGGACTGCCACGTTGTCGGTCACGTCCGCGGCGATGGTGACCGGGGAAAGGACCGGGTAGTTGCCTCCTTGAGGCTGGACATTGGTGATGGACGGGGGGGTGGTGTCGTCAATGATGAAGGAGGTGATTTTCTGGTTGTTGACCCCGCCGGATCCGGTGGCGATGATCCTGACAGGGTAGGAGCCCACCTGGGACGTGGAGGAGAAGACGGCCTGGTAGGTGGTCGCTCCCTGCTTGGCAAGGGTGATGTTCTGCGTGGTCAGGTTGGGATAGGTGATTTCAGCCAGGACCGGGGGGACCAGGGGGTAGTAGCGGGGGTTGGCCCGCACGGTGGCAGAAATGAGCATGGCAGCGTTCTGGGGGAAGTGCTGACCCGGGGGGGCGGGGGACGTTATTTTCACGAAGGGGATGCGGGCGTTCAGGGCTGCGGCGGGGGCAGACTGGGCTGCAGCCAGGGCGGTCGCATTCAAGACCAGGACGGCAATCACCACCGCTGCCCAGAGCTTCCGCATAGTGCCCCACAATCTCTTCTTGGGAACCCGGCTATAAAAGGCCAACGCTCCGCAAGTATTCACTATTAAGGAGTGACTATTTAAATACTAGAAGTCCCGTACGTGTTGTCCGTGTGTAGCTGGTGAGGAGGCTTAGAGCCCGTCCGAAAACTTGCTTGCTGCCATCCTGTGCGGGAGGGGGAAATCCCTGATCACCTGCCGAGCCGTGCCACCTGGCGCGCGCCTGGGCGGCACAGTCACCAGGAGGGGTTTCCGGATAGGCTCCTATTGGCAATGCATAGCGGTTTCGGATGGTGATAGCCCCCCTGTCAAAAAACTGGAACCGCTACGCTGCGACAGACACGGCAGGTCTGAGCTGCACGCATCCTACGTGTCTAGCTCCTCGGCTGGTATGGAGGCACCCGACATCAGTTTCACATCTTGAGCTACACACGTACCTCACATCACTACTGCAGAAGGCAGAATTGCTGAAGCGCAATCCTGGCCATGGTGATAACATACCGAAACACCTGATCCCGACGGTGCTGGTTGTTCCGCGCCGCGCGCCTCAGCGGCCCGGCGGGGTTTAAGAGCCTGGAACGCCAATTACAAGCCATGGTGGAACGCATCGCCACCGGCGTGGCTGGGCTGGACAGCAAGCTCCAGGGCGGCTTCTTCAAGACCTCCGTGAACCTCGTCACCGGCAAGACCGGCACGGGCAAGAGCGCCTTCTGCGCCTCCTTCCTGTATGCGGGCGTCCAGAAGAAGGAACCGGGCTTCTACCTCACCACCGAGGAGCGGGAGGAGGACATCAAGGCCGACATCGAGAGCATGTTCGGCTGGGACCTGGCGGCCCTGGAGCAGCGGAAGCTCCTGAAGTTCCTCTCCATCAAGCCCGTCTTCCCGGGAAAGCGCATCTCGACGGACGAGATGAACCGCCTCATCAAGCTCTACGTCTACGACATCGCCGAGAAGCTGGACCAGGGGATCAGGGCCGTCAAGGCCAGGCGGGTCGTGATCGACTCCGTGAGCCTCATCGAGATGTTCATCAAGGATGAATACCTCTCCCGGACCGTGCTCATGCACCTCGTGGAGAAGCTCAAGAACATGGGAGTGACCGCTATTTTCACGGGCACCGTGCCCGAGACCTCCGAGGGCCTCTCCGGGGGAGGGATCATCGAATACCTGGTGGACGGCGTGATCAAGCTGGACTTCGTCCCGGTCGCGGAGGAGTTCAAGCGGACGCTCACCATCAGGAAGATGCGGCGGACCGACCACTCGGTCCTCATCCACCCCTTCGACATCGGCAAGGCCGGGCTCCGCCTGGTCGAGATCAAGTAAGGTATTTCTATCCATGCAGCAAGAACGCGTCATGGCGTGCGATATGTGCGGTCTTGTAGTATCGGACGAAGACCTCATCATGGAAACAGTCTTCTGGAAAGCCTTCCTTGCGACCAACCAGAGCTACCCGGGAACCTGTATTATTCCCCTCAAGCGCCATGCAGGAAACCTCGCCGACCTGGGCAAAGCGGAGTGGGAGGACTTCTCTGGCGTAGTGCAGCGGCTTGAGGGGGCCATTAGGGAAAGCCTTGGCGCCACACTCTTCAATTGGAGCTGCTTGATGAATGACGCGTACAAGCGCCCCCAGCCGGCCCCGCACGTGCACTGGCAGGTCCGCCCGCGCTATCGGGAGGCTGTGGTGGTGGGAGGCCACTCCTTCAACGATGCGGAGTTTGCTCACCATTACGACCACAAGAAAACGACTGAAATCGCGCCCCGGGTGCGGGCGCAGATCGTCAGGAGCGTGCGAAGTGCCTATGGAATCGGCATGGTGAAACCCGCATGACGGGGCAGGCGTTAAAGGATCTCGTACGGCGCGGGTGGAAGGGCTGTTGCCCTTAGGGCAGACCGCAGAATACATTGACCGTGCAGAAGATCTCGGACGAGGAGATGAGGTCAAGCGTCCGCAGGCATTCGCTTCATCCGCAATGGAAGCGCGCCATCAGCCTCTGGGGAAACCGTTTATTCTGTGGCAAACACCTTAGAGATCGCTGTGCTTGATGGTGACGCCCTTCTTGGTGATTTCCATGGGATAGACGTCCCTGCCGTGGCTGGTCCGCCGCATCTTGCGGATCATGAGGGTCCGGGAGGCAGCCCCTTCCACGCCCACGTAATGCAGGACAATAACCGCGTCAGCCACGAACTCCTCCACGCCGAAGGTGGAGAGGGCGTGCCTCCCCTCGGGGATCTCTGCCGTGAGGAGGGCGGTGGTCCCGCCGCCGCGCTTGATGTTGGTGATGAGGTTGTACAGCTTCCTGCGGACCTGGGCGGGGTTGTCGATGTTCAGGCTCATGACCGAGGTCGAGTCGATCACCAGGCGCTTGGCCTTCATGCGGCCGATCTCCTCGACCATGATGCCGCCCAGGTTGTTCAGCTGGGAGGGGTCGTGGTAGATGATCCTGCAGAGGCCCTTCTTCTCGTACTTCGCGAAGTCCCAGCCGAACTGAAGGGCATCCTCCCGGATGTCCTCGGGGGATTCCTCCAGGGTGATGAGCACGCCCGGCTCGCCCCTCTCCAAGCCGGCATAGATATACTGGCAGGAGGCGATGGTCTTGCCCGAGCCGGTCGTGCCCGCCAGCAGCGCGACCGACCCCTCCACCAGCCCCCCCTCCATCAGGGAATCCAGGCCGGGAATGCCGGTCTTGATCCGCTGGACCATAGCTATACTGGGGGAACCGCCCTAAAAAGGTTGGCGGTTGGTCGGCGTTGTTGCAGAGACAGGTTCTTGTGCCCTCGTTGCCTTCCGGACCCCCCCTTCTCCTCGGCAATGTGCTCGTAGCTTTTCAACAAAGCGCGGTTGGTCTGGCCGCCGCAGGGGGGTGAACGCGCAGGCCGCCAACGTTCTTAAATTGGTGAGTTGGTGCGCACTCATCCCCCGGTCCCCTGCCGGGAGGGCGCCGTTGGTTCGTTGGCGATCCCCCTCGTCCATCCGCCCGGGGATGGGCCACGCCCGCCACCGATCACAGACCGGTGGAATTCGCATTTAAACCCCCGCGGGAAGAGGGACCCATGGACGCGATGGCGTACCTGGAGCAGCAGAAGGCTAGGATCGACCGGCTGATCGCCCAGTACTGGCCCCGCGCTCTGGATGAAAGGGCCATGGAACGCCTGGTCGGGCCGGTCCGCTACCAGCACGACCTTGAGGCCGTCAACCGGGGCATGGCCGACCCCATCTGGGACTTCCTCGACCGGGGAGGGAAGCGCTGGCGTCCTGCCCTCTTCCTGCTGGTGGCCGAGGCCCTCGGCGGGGACATGGACGCCGTCAAGGACGCCTGCATCATCCCCGAGCTCGCCCACGAGGGGAGCATCGTCGTTGACGATATAGAAGACCTCGGGGAGATGCGCCGGGGCAAGCCCGCGCTCCACAAGCTCTTCGGAGAAGATATCGCCATCAACGCCGGCAACTTCCTCTACTTCCTCCCCCTGGTCGCCCTGCCCCGCCTGCGCGTGGAGCGGGACCTGCTCCTGCAGGCCTACGGGGTCTACGCAGAGGAGATGGTCAACATCCACTTCGGCCAGGGGACGGACATCTTCTGGCACAAGGGCAAGCGGGACCAGATTACAGAAGCCCAGTACCTGCAGATGTGCGCCTTCAAGACCGGCTGCCTGGCCCGCATGGCCGGCCGCCTGGCTGCGGCCCTGTCGGGGGCCGATCCCCTGACCGAAAGGGCCGTTGGCCGCTTTTGCGAGTCCCTGGGCATCGCCTTCCAGATCCAGGACGACATCTTATCAGCCTCCGGCGGGGAATTCCAGGCCAAGAAGGGCTTCGGGGACGACATCACCGAAGGCAAGCGCTCCCTGCTCGTGATCCACACCCTCGGCAAGGCCGATCCTGCCGACCGCAGGCGGCTGCTGGAGATCCTCGACCAGCACACGCGCGAGCCGCGCCTGATCGAGGAGGCCTTGGCCCTGCTGGAGAAGCATGGCGCCGCCGGCTACGCCCGGGAACTGGCCCAGCGGCTGGTCCAGGAGGCCTGGCAGGAGCTCTCCCCGCTCCTCAAGGACAGCGAGGCCAAGGACACCCTCGCGAGCTTCGCCCAGTTCGCGGTGGAACGGAAGCTGTGACCGCCGCGCTGGATCAGGAAATTCGAACGTGTGTAGCTGCCAAACGCATGCTATCGGTTTCCAACAAGGAGGGACCAATGGAATCAGAAGCAAGAGAGCCTGCGGTGTGCATTGGGGTAAACTACCCGCCGCTAAAGCGGCGGGCGTTCGAC
>JACQOD010000039.1 GCA_016202725.1 Candidatus Aenigmatarchaeota archaeon
CCCGAGGATGACATCGACCACTACGCGAACAAGCGCCTCCTCACCGCGGGGGAGCTGCTGGGCCAGCTCTTCCGTTCCATCCTGCTCGGCCGCTGGGGACTCCTCGCCAAGATGACCTACAACTACCAGAAGCTCATCAAGCGCGGCAAGACCCCCACCATCCAGGGCATCATCGAGGCCGACGCGGTCTCGAAGCAGATCCTGTCCTCCCTGGCGACGGGCAACTGGATCGGCGGGCGGACCGGCGTCTCGCAGCGGCTGGATAGATCGTCCTACACCAAGACCATCTCCCACCTCCGCTCCGTGGCCTCCCCCCTGACCACCACCCAGGAGCACTTCCGCGCGCGCCAGATCCATCCGACCGAGTTCGGCAGGCTCTGCCCCGCCGAGACCCCGGAGGGGAGCTCCATCGGCCTGCGGAAGCATTTGGCCCTGCTGGCGGAAATCACGCCCGGCCTCGCGGCCGAGGAGGAGGAGAAGATCCTCAAGGCGGTGTCGGCATGATGGTGCGGGCCCGTAGCGGCGCGCCCGCCAGCCCCGAGGTGAGCGCATGAAGGAGAAGGCGGACATCTACTTCAACGGCAAGCACGTCGGCGAGACCCCCGACCCCGAAGGGTACGCGGCCAACGTGCGCAAGAAGCGCCGCATGGGCCTGCTTTCCCCCCAGCTCAACCTGGCCTACTTCCCCGAGTTCAAGGAGATCCGCCTCACGCTGGAAGCAGGCAGGGTGCGCAGGCCCCTGATCATCGTGGAGGCGGGCAAGTCCCGCTTCACCGAGGTCCTGCTGGACAAGCTCCAGAAGGGCCAGATCGACTGGCAGTATTTGGTCGACCATGGCGTGATCGAGTACCTGGACGCCGAGGAGGAGGAGAATTCGCTCATCGCCATCAAGCCGGCGGACATTACCAAGGACCACACCCACGTCGAGATCGATCCCATCGCCATGCTCGGCCTCTCGGCTGGCCTGATTCCCTACCCGGAGTACAACCGCGGGGACCGCATCAACTACGGCGCCAAGATGATCGGCCAGTCCATCGGCATCCCCACGAACAACTTCCTGGTCCGCACCGACACGAAATTCAACGTCCTGTCCTATCCCCAGGTCCCCCTGGTGGGGACCAAGACCTCCCAGGTCCTGGCCGAGTTCCCGGAGGGCCAGAACGTGGTGATCGCCGTCTCCTGCTACGACGGCTACAACATGGAGGACGCCATCGTCTTCAACAAGTCCTCCATCCAGCGCGGGCTGGCCCGGTCGTTCTACTTCCGCACCTACGAGACCCTCAAGAAGCGCTACTGGGGCGGCCAGGAGGACGTCATCCAGATCCCCGAGCCGGGCATCAAGGGCTTCCGCGGGGAAGAGGCGTACAAGAATCTCGACCAGGACGGCGTGATCAACCCCGAGACCCCGGTCCGGAGCGACTCGGTCCTCGTGGGCAAGATCTCGCCCCTCCGCTTCCTGACCACCGAGGAGTTCGTCTCGGACATCGAGAACAAGCGCGAGACTTCCGTCACCGTCCGTCACGGCGAGCAGGGGGTCGTGGACTCCATCTTCATCACGGAAACCACGGACGCGGACCAGCTCCTCAAGATCCGCCTCCGCGACTCCCGCATGCCCGAGATCGGGGACAAGTTCGCCTCCCGCCACGGGCAGAAGGGCGTGATCGGCCTGCTGGTGGACCAGCAGGACATGCCCTTCACCTCTTCCGGAGTCATCCCGGACATCATCTTCAACCCCCACGCCATCCCCTCCCGCATGACCATCGGCCAGCTTCTGGAAATCCTCGCCGGGAAAGCGGGGGCCTTGAACGGGGAGCGCATGGACGCCTCGGCATTCGAGCATTTGCAGGATGAAGACATCCGCAAGATCCTGAAGCGCCTCGGCTTCCGCGAGGACGGCAAGGAAATCCTCCACGACGGCCGCACCGGCAGGGCCTTCGAGGTCATGATCTTCGTGGGCATCGCGTTCTACATGAAGCTCGACCACATGGTCACGGACAAGATCCACGCCCGCTCCCGCGGGCCCGTGACCCTGCTGACCAAGCAGCCGACGGAGGGCCGGGCGAAGCGGGGCGGCCTCCGCATCGGCGAGATGGAGCAGCAGTGCCTGATCGGGCACGGCGCGGTCCTCACCCTGAAGGAGCGCTTCGACTCCGACAAGACCTTCATCCCCATCTGCGGCAAGTGCGGCCTGATCGCCACCCTGGACGTGGCCAAGAACAAGGCGTTCTGCTCCGTCTGCAAGGAGGGGGCCATCCACTGGGTGGAGACTTCCTACGCCTTCAAGCTCGCGACCGAGGAGCTGAAGTCCATGGGCATCTATCCCGCGATCGCGGTGGAGGAGGTCTGACATGGTCTCCCGCATCAAGGAAATCAGCTTCAGCCTCCTTCCCCCCCAGACCGTGAAGGCCATGGCGAAGGTCCGGGTCGTGGTTTCAGACTTGTATGACCAGGACGGCTTCCCCGTGGAGGGCGGGGTCATGGACCCGCGCATGGGGGTCATCGATCCCGGCCTCCAATGCAGGACCTGCGGCGGGGGAATAGGCACCTGCCTGGGCCACTTCGGGTACCTGGAGCTCGCCAAGCCCATCATCAGCGTCCTGTTCACCAAGGCCGTCTACCAGCTCCTGCGGTTCACCTGCAAGAAGTGCAGCCGGGTCATGCTGGAGGACGCGACGCCCGATTTCTTCGACCGCCTCCTCCTCCCTCCCCAGAAGTGCCCCCACTGCAAGGCCAAGCAGGAAAAGATCCTCTTCGTGAAGCCCTATACGTTCTACGAGGACAAGGACGAGCTCGACCCCCTGAAGATCCGGGAGCGCTTCGAGAAGATACCGGAGAAGGACCTCAGGAACATCTCCTTCCGGGGCGGCAGGCCGGAGTGGATGATCATCACCCTGTTCCCCATCCCGCCCGTGACCATGCGCCCGTCCATCACCCTGGAGGGAGGGGAGCGCTCCGAGGACGACCTCACCCACAAGCTCGTGGACATCGTCAGGATCAACCAGTCCCTCAAGGAGAACATCGACATCGGCGCCCCGGAGTTCATCCTGAACGACCTCTGGGAGCTGGTCCAGTACCACATCTCCACCTACTACGACAACGAGCTCACCGGCACCCCGCTCGCCCGCCACCGCTCCGGCCGGGCCCTCAAGGGGCTGATCCAGCGGATGCGGGCCAAGGAGGGCCGCATCCGCGGGAATCTTCTGGGCAAGCGCGTGAACTTCTCCGCCCGCACCGTGATCTCGCCAGATCCCCGGCTCTCGATCAACGAGGTGGGCGTCCCCCTGTCCATCGCCGCCGAACTCACGGTCCCCCTCCACATCACCGCCCTGAACATGGAGTTCGCGAAGGGCCTGCTGCGGCAGGACAGGGTCAACTACGTCGTCCGCCCTGATTCCCGGAGGATCAAGGTGACCATCGAGAACAAGAAGGAGATCTACGACACCATCACCGACGGCTGGATCATCGACCGGCAGCTGCAGGACAACGACATCGTCATCTTCAACCGGCAGCCCTCGCTCCACCGGGTCTCGATCATGGCCCACCGGGCGCGGATCATGCCGTTCCAGACCTTTAGGATGAATCCTTCGGTCTGCTTCCCGTACAACGCCGACTTCGACGGGGACGAGATGAACCTGCACGTGCCGCAGACCGAGGAGGCACGGGCGGAAGCCTCGCTGCTCATGGAGGTCCAGAACAACATCATTTCCCCCAAGTTCGGCGGTCCCGTGATCGGGATGACGTTGGACCAGACCTCGGGGATCTACATGCTCACCGGGGCCGACGTCCGCTTCACCAAGCCGGAGGCGGCCCAGCTCCTGGCATCGGCCGGGGTTGACCTGGACCTCCCCGACAAGGTGGAGTTCACGGGGAAGGAGCTGTTCTCCCTCCTGCTTCCCAGGAACCTCACCATGGACTTCGACACCCACTTCGGCAAGCGCCAGGACCTCTCCAGGGAGGAGAAGATCAGGCGCGACTTCTGGGTGGTCATCAGGAACGGCGTCCTCGAGAGCGGGCGGATCGACAAGGCCGCCGTGGGGCCGGAGGACGGCAAGATCACGCGCAAGCTCGAGACCCTCGTGGGCGGGGAAGGGGTCAAGCAGTTCATCGACCGCGCCGGCCGCCTGGGCATCGCCTACGTCATGAAGCGCGGCTTCACCCTGGGGATCGCCGACCTCGACCTGACGCCCAAGGTCCAGGCCGCCATCACCGAGGAGATCGCGCGCATCCAGGGGTCCGCCAACCAGCTGATCACCGACTACGAGAAGGGCATCCGCAAGGTCCTGCCCGGGCTGACGCCGGGGGAGTCCCTGGAGGCCCAGATCATGAACACCCTCTCCAAGGGCGTGGGCAAGGTCTCGGAGATCGTGAAGGAGAACATCCAGCCCAGCGACATCATCGTGATGGCCTCCTCCGGGTCCAAGGGATCGTTCATCAACATGACCCAGATGGCCGCGGTGGTCGGCCAGGAGACCATCATGGGGAAGCGCATCAAGCGGGGCTACCTCAGGCGCACGCTCGCCCACCTCACGCCCGAGGACTTGTCGCCCATGGCCCACGGGTTCGTGGCCCGGGGCTTCAAGCAGGGGCTGACGCCCTTCGAATTCTTCTGGAACATCATGAACGGCCGGGAGGGGCTCATGGACAAGTCCTTGCGAACCAGGAAATCAGGCTACATGCAGCGCCGGCTGGTCAACGCCCTCCAGGACCTCAAGGTCTACCCCGACCACTCCGTCCGCTCCGCGGAGAGCCAGATCATCCAGTTCACCGCCGGGGAGGACGGGGTTGACCCCGCCAAGTCGTTCTGGGGGAAGGTGCAGATCCAGGGGGTGGAGAAGGAATGAGCCTGCCGCAGAAGATCGAGGACGAGATCAGCGCCTACGTGCGGCAGCAGGCCCTCTCTCCCGAGAAGGAGGCCCTGCTCAGGGAAAGGGTGCAAGCCATCTTCCACCGCATGCAATATTCCCCCGAGGAGCCGGTGGGCGTGGTCACTGCCCAGAGCTTGTCCGAACCGGCCACGCAGATGTCCCTGGACCACCAGGAGAAGATCATTGTCAAGCACAAGGGCGCCATCCAGATCGCTCCGATCGGCGAATTCACGGATCGCATGATGGAGGCCTTCGGCGCCTCCCGGGAGGAGGGATGGGACATCTGCGACCTGTCCTCCATGGAGGTGTATGTTCCCTCGCTCCAGGCGAATGAGAAGATCGCCTGGAGCAAGGTCCTGGCCTGCAGCAGGCACGCCGCTCCCGAGCGGCTGGTGCGCGTGCGGACCCTGTCGGGCCGCGAGATCACGGCCACGGACTCCCATTCCTTCCTGGCGCGCCGGGACAACCGGGTGGTCGCGGTCTCCGGGAAAGACCTCCGGGCAGGCGACCGGACCCCCGCGATCCGCCTGCTCCCCGAGCACTGCCTGGAGTCCATCGACGTGCGCGCGTATGCGGATCCCAAGCGGGCCAAGAAGCCCCTCCAGACCCTGCAGCTCGACCGGAGGACGGGCTGGCTGTTCGGGGCCTACCTCGCCAAGGGCAACGCCACGAAGCACTTCACCTCCAACGTCGACCCCGTCTTCCAGGGGCACCTGGGATTCGCCGCTGCCCACGGGCCCTCGGCGGACGAATACGACAATACCCGCGGGTTCGCCCTTTCGCATGACCTGCGCATCAACTCAACGATGCTCTCTACCCTTCTGGAGCGGGCCTGCGGGACCGGCTCTGGAAACAAGAAAGTTCCCGCGTTCGCGTTCAGCGGCGCCGAGGATTTCGTGGCCGCGCTCCTGCAGGCCTATTTCGAGGGCGATGGGAATGTCTCGGTAGAGCGGGGGGTCATCCGGGCCTCGTCCAACTCCCGGGACCTGCGGGATGGGATCGCCCTGCTGCTCGCGCGGTTCTCCATCTTCGCCCTCAAGGGCAGGGGTAAGCAGTTCACCCTCACCATCCCCGGCAAGTATGCCCGCGTCTTCCGCGAGAAGATCGGGTTCGTGACGCAGAAGAACGCTGGCAAGCTGGACGCCCTCTGCTCCCTGCCCCCGGCGAAGCAGGATTTCGTGGACTGCGTGGGCGGGTTCGGCGACCTTTTCCTTGCCACGGCAAGGAAGCTGGGCTACCCCACCCGGCGGATGCAGAGCTTCACCAAACGGCAGAAGATCGGGCGGGAGGCCGTCCTCAAGTACCTGGTGGTGTTCAGCGCCCTGGCGCAGGAGAAGGGCGTGGACCTCTTCCGCGAACTGGCCCTGATGAAGCAGATGCACGCCTCTGACGTCGTCTGGGACGAGATCGTCGAGGTCTCGCCGGTCAGGCCCACGCATCCCCAGGTCTACGACCTGACGGTCGAGGGAACGGAGAGCTTCACCACGTTCGCGGGCATCGTGACCCACAACACCATGCGCACCTACCACTTCGCCGCATCCGCCGGGATCCAGGTGACCCTGGGCCTGCCCCGCATGCTGGAGATCTTCGACGCGCGGAAGGACCCCAAGACGCCGACCATGAAAGTGTTCATCCTGCCCAGCCACCAGAATCTCGATGAAATCAAGCGCATCGCCGAGAACATCAAGGACGTCCGCGCGAAGGACATCACGAATTCGGTCATGATCGACCTGACTGAAGCCACCATCCGCTGCAAGCTGGACCTGGAGAAGATGAAGTCGCTGGAGATCGATCCCCAGAAGATGGCCAAGCTCCTCAAGATCCGCAACACGACCGTGGAGATCCAGGGCGACTCCCTGGTGGTCCAGCCCAAGAAGAAGGACATCTCCCAGCTGCACCGCCTCAAGTATACGCTCCTGGAGTCGCATGTCAAGGGGATCAAGGGCATCTCCCAGGTGGTCGTGAGCAAGGAGGAGGGGGAATGGGTGATCAACACCCTCGGCTCCAACCTCAAGAAGGTCTTCGCCATCGAGGGCGTGGACTACGCCCGCACGACCACCAACAACATCTTCGAGGTCTACGACGTCCTCGGCATCGAGGCCGCGAGGGAGATGCTGGTGCGGCAGGCGGCCTTCACGATGGATGAACAAGGGTTGGTCGTGGACATCCGCTACATCCTGCTCCTGGCCGACACCATGTGCGCGGACGGCGGCATCAAGGCCATAGGCCGCTATGGCATCTCGGGCCAGAAGGCCTCGCCCTTCGTCCGGGCGAGTTTCGAGGAGACGAAGAAGCATTTCACGGCAGCAGCGATCAAGGGCGAGCGCGACCCCCTCGCCGGGACCGTGGAGAACATCATGGTCAACCAGGTGGCCCCCATCGGGACCGGCGCCTACCAGCTCGTCGGCCGCCTGCCTGAAAAGGGCATCCCGGTCAAGGACGCCAAGGAATAGTCCCCGCGTGCTTCTCGAAGGGGAAAGAGCCTCTGTACGTGTTTAGCTGGCAAATGCGTGCTATCGGTTTCCAAATGGAGTGAAAAATGAAATCAGCACCAAGAGCACCTGCGGTGGTCAATGAGCTAAACAC
>JACQOD010000040.1 GCA_016202725.1 Candidatus Aenigmatarchaeota archaeon
CCGAAAGATTGGTAAATCAAATTATGGGTTCCAGGGATCATTCGCCGCATCGGCCGCCTGCTCAGATCCTGGACACCGAAAGATTGGTAAATCAAATTATGGGTTCCAGGGATCATTCGCCGCATCGGCCGCCTGCTCAGATCCTGGACACCGAAAGATTGGTAAATCGCCACATGATGGGGATGTGGCACGCTCCCACACCTTTACCCTTCGATTATAAGCCCTCCGCCAAGGCCGATTCAACGGCAGCCAGGCTAAGCGCGCTTATGCACGCTCCCAGTTCACCTTTTACCCTTGACTGGAAGCTCGCCGATTCGGCAGCAGCCAGGCTAAGCGCGCTTATGCACGCTCCCAGTTCACCTTTTACCCTTGACTGGAAGCCCTTCCGCTTGAAGGAGGAGAACTTGTCTGACACTGCGGATACTCCCAGCAGTCGTCAGGCTAAGCGCGCTCCCCGCCTTGCCCTTGACTGGAAGCCCCTCCGCTTGAAGGACCCCTTCAAGAGGGAAGGCCCTGTAGAGAAACTGTGCAGCGAGCTGCGGCGCAGTTTCGGTCCGCCCTCCCCCACTATCTGGCCGGGGATCTTCCCGGGAGTCCGCAGCGAACGGGACTGCGACACGAGGCCGTTCTGCGGCGACTACAATTGGCGTCTCCGGGAAAACCACATCAGTGAACTCGTGGGGTTGGAGCGATCCCGGCACAGTTTGTTCAGCCCCCCATCTCCTTTCCTGCAGGACTCGTGCGGACCGAGCCTCTGGGAGATCCAGAAGCTGCGCGAGAGCGAGAAATGGCATCAAATTTGGAAAGCTGGAATCTAACGTCCCTGACATAAAGAATCGTCACCGCAAGGGAGACTTCCCGAGCAATCTTAAAGTCCCTCCACCCCAGCGCCGCCGTGCGCTGGGCCCGACCAACCGGAACCCACCACAACCGCAAACCCCCAATCCGGAGAACAGAAGGAGTTACCGATGCCGAAGGCCGCAAAGATGAAGACCAAACCCCCCGAGGAACAGCTTGACGCTGTCCTTTCCTCCCCTCGTGCGCCGCTGATTGTAGACGCGAGGAGTATTCTGCCCATCATCCAGGGAGAACGGGACGAACTCGCCGCGCAGAAGCTGCTGCTCACGGTCCTGACCACCTACAACCTGACTGATCGTCCCGAGATCGGTGGTGATGATGACCTGGACGTCCCCTCGTCCCTCCAAGTGTCGAAGAAGCTCGTGCGCCGCACGGAATGGCGCTTGGCAGAGCTCTGGGAAGATGCCCGCGGGGGGAACTGGACCGAGACGAAGATGGCGACTGAGATCTGGAAGCACCTCCAACAGATCGCAGACCCCGAGGAGGGCGTCGCGTTCTTCGCCCTGGCACTCAGGAGACTCCCCTATCTCACCGTTCCGGCGGACATCATAGAGGCTATGAGGTGTGCAGTCGAGGAGGAAGCGGTCCCCTGGTCCCTGGAGGCGCGTCGGAAGGCCGCGGTCGCGCGGGCGGTGAGCTCGATCGAAGGCTTTCCGGCGCACGCGCGGATCGCCGGGCTCCTCGGCGAGGAGGAGATGGAACTCGTGTGGGCACACTTCAACCACTGCGAGCGGTGCTTCATTCGCCTGCGGGAAGGCCTGGAGGCGGAGCGCCGGCAGCATTTCGTCAGCCCGGAAGACGCTGCCTGCCGGGCCGACCGCGCGCTCTGGCGCGCCGAGAAGGAGATCGACGCGGAGAGCGAGATCAAGCCCTATCCCCCTTTTGGCGAAATCTGACGGGGGAAGGTTCTCTCAAGGGAGAGGACCTTCTTCACTTGTCAATTTAAGGGGATCTTCCTCCTTGCCGCCTTGGCGAGGCCTCTTGTAGGTCAGGACCAGGTCCATCTTCGAGGGATCGGCCAGGTTCTGCACCTGCCCCGCGACCTCGCACCCCAGGCGCGCGTAGAACCGCAGGGAATGCTCGTGGTCCGCGCCCACGAAGCCCACGGCCAGCTCCTGGTCCCGGAAGATTGCCGTGAGCCCGGGGGAGTAGCGCCCCCCCAGGAAGGCGTGGATGAACTGGTGGCCGGGGTAATCAGCAAGATAGCCCCGATCGAAGCGCTGGCGCAGCGGGGAGGCGGGAGGGAGGGCGAGGGCCTCCTCCCGGTGGCTGGCGAGGGCGTCCACTGGGAGGATGGCCAGCATGGCGGCTTGGCCGTCAGCGAGATAGGCCTCCCCGTGGGCGAGGATGAAGCGGTACGCTTCGGGGAGGTCGGGCCGCTCGTCCGCTCCAGTGAAGAACCGCTGCTCGAGCGCGACCAGTTGGTCCAGGTCGTCGAGGGTGGCGCGGCGGATGGCCATATCCACTACACGCAGGAAAGCAGAAAAACCCCTACTCCACCATCCGGCGGAAGTCCTGGTCCCTGACCTGGGAGTAGAAGCAGTAGCCCAGCCCTGCCTTCAGGGGGCCGGCCAGCTCCTCCCCGGGGATAGCCTCCACTCCTTCGGGAGAGAAGGGGGGAGCCCGCCCCCGGATCCAGGCCGGGTGGCCGTGCTTCTGCCGCCGCAGCAGGTCGGCCTGGCGGAGGTCGCGGGGCGCCAGCGGCGCGCTGGCGAGGGAGCCGTCCCGGGAAAATGCCCGGAGAATCGCCTGGCTGACGGCCTCCCGCAGGAGGGCGGAATCCCGCCGGAGGAGCAGGGAGAGGGCCGGGATGCGCCGGATGGCGGCGGCCTCGCTGCAAGGCTGCCCGCGGATGGCGCGCGTCTGCAGCAGCACGCGGCGCGCGAGCAGGTCCACGTCGTACGGGGAGAGGACCAGCAGGCCGTGGAGCAGGGCGGCCTCGGTCCCCCAGAGGACCGCATGGGACGCCACCACCCTGCCGGCCACGTTCACCGTGGAGGCGGCGTGGTCGGCCGCTGCCTGGATCCCGAGGTCCCCCAAAGCCCGGACCAGGGCATCGCCATAGTAGCGGCGGAAGTCCTCGTACGTCCGGAAGGAGCCGTCCCGCGGGACCGCCACGGAGTAGGCGAGGGTGTTCGGGCCGATCTGGACGTGGCTGCCGCCGGTGGGCCGGCGGACGAGGTCCAGGGGTGGAGCGGACGCCACCCCCGCGTGATGAACACTATGCATCGCCTGCGATCCCCATCCACCCTGCACGACATCCGGTGCCTGCGCATAGCCCAGCACGACGGCATCCTGGGGCGTGGAAAAGGTGCGGACCACCGCCTGGCCCTTTCTCGCCAGCTGAAGGGCGTGCTCCTCCAGGGCCATCTGCAGCCCTGCGGGCAGGACGGTCAGCCCCCAGGATTGGTAGGCGTACATGGGATGGTGTTAGCTGGCGAGGATAAAAATCACGGATTTACCTCCCCCGGACCAAGGGAGGATATGCACGCCCTCGAACGGGCCCTGCGGAAGGAGGCCAGCCCGGAAAAGGCCCGCATCCTGCAGCGGTTCTTCCGGACAGGGCCCGGCCAGTACGGCGAGGGGGACGTCTTCCTGGGGGTCATGGTGCCCGAGACCCGGGCCATCGCCAAGCGATTCCCAGACCTTCCCCTGCCCGCCCTTGCTGCGCTCCTGCAAAGCCCCCTCCATGAGGTGCGGCTGGCGGCCTTGCTGGTGCTGGGGGACCAGTTCTCCCGGGCACCGGAGCGGAAGCGGGGGCAGCTGACCCGGTTCTACCTGCAGCACCGCGCGCGCGTGAACAATTGGGACCTGGTGGACCTCTCTGCGCCGGCGATCCTCGGGCGCTGGCTGGTGGAGCACCCTCAGCAGCAGGACACCCTGGACCGCCTTGCCTGCTCGCCCCGCCTCTGGGACCGCCGGATCGCGATCGTGGCCACCCTGGCATTGATCCGCGCAGGCCGGCATGAGCCCACCCTGCGCCTCTGTCGCCTGCTCCTCCGGGACCGGCAGGACCTCGTCCACAAGGCCTGCGGGTGGATGCTGCGGGAGGTGGGGAAGCGCGACCTGCAGGCCCTGCGGGGCTTCCTGGACCAGGAGGCGGGGAGGATGCCGCGGACCATGCTCCGGTATGCTATCGAGCGCCTTCCGGAGCAGGAGCGGCGGCGCCACCTTCGGCAGGGAGCAGCCCGCGACTGAGTTGATCATCAGCGACCTTTAGGGCGAACCACAGCATAACGTGAACCGTCTTCAAGACCTCGGACGAGGAGATGATGCCATTGCGCATCCGCAGGCA
>JACQOD010000044.1 GCA_016202725.1 Candidatus Aenigmatarchaeota archaeon
ATAGTGATTGCTGCAAATGCAACCTCCCCCGCAAACCTGACCCTTGCCTACTCTGTTAACGACTCAAGATTCCAGCAGAACGGCTCGAGATTCGCCTGGCAGACGGGTTTCCAGGATTCAGGAAACCACTCCTTTCTCGTTTCAGTAACAGACGGCTTCTTCTCGGACAGCCAGGTTGTCCTCTTGGAAATCTTCAATGTCAACCTTCCTCCAGCCATCACCTCCATCCCTCCCCTGAGGGCCTTTGCAGGAACGCTCTACACGTATGACGTTGAAGCCATTGATCCAGACAACAACCCGATTACCTACTCCCTCCCCCAAGCGCCTGCGGGCATGATCATCAACACCACTTCAGGCCTCATCCAGTGGCTTCCTTCAGCCTGCCTTGACCCGCCAGCGGCAGGCAAGAACCTTGTCGGCTGCCAGAAGAACGTCTCTGTCCAGGTCTCGGACGGCCTGCTTGCGGACACGCAGAACTTCACCATCGCGGTGGTCAAGGCGTGGAAGCGGTGAAACCACGCCTTCACTGCTTCCATACCTCAAAAACCCTCACCGGCACCCTGCAGCGCCTGAACAACGCCCGCGCCTCTATCGCCTCCTGTATAGGGACAAGGATCACCCCCGATCCAAGCTTCTCTCCCCCCCACCGTTCCACGGCTCCCGGGTAGCGCTTCCCCTTCATGGCGTAGCCAAAAAGCTTCCGGTGGAGGGTAACCCGCGTTTTGGCGTCTGCCACCCCGCCGAAGGACAGTATTATCCGGTGCTGCAGTCCCTTGGGGACGGATGCATACTTCCCGTACAGCAGAATTCCGTCAGAGCAGATGCTTGCATGCAGGCTTTCCCATTCCCTGCCTTTCAGATCCCCCATAAGGGGCTTGATATCCCGCGAAACTCCTTTCAGCCTCCAGTTATCATATGCCTGCGTTTGCATGAATTCATGCAGCAGCTTCCCCATGCGCTGCCGGGGCTTGCCAGGAATGTCAACAAACACGTCAATATCGCTCTCCTTGTCAAAGACCCCCCGCGCCACAGAGCCGAAGAGGACAATGTTTCTGATGCCAGGGAGGCGCTCTCGCAGGAACGAAGCAAACGAGAGCGCATAGGCGATAAGCTCATCTCTTTCACTCATGCGCATCACCCACAAGTCTCTTGAGACGCCAGAACGCCTCGATCACTTCCTGCACCTCTTTCCCGCCCTTCCTCTTCCCGTAGCAGAGGGCGTTCCTCCTTTCCTCTATCGCCCTCAGCATGGCCAGGATCTCGTTCCGTTTTGGAAAGTCGGCAGGTATCCTCTCGTCCAGCAGTGCCTGCTTCTTGAAGAGCCGGTGATCAAAGTCCTCGCCTGTAGACACGAGGTTGAGCCGATGCATATAGACGGAGAACAGCTCGCCGCTCCCTTGGGAGGCGTTGTAGCCGATGTTCCTCTGGTTCTTCTCAAGGCCCTGGTCAATGCATTCTTTCAGCTTCCGTATGTGCTCTTCCAGGGCCTTCTCATGCTCCTCTATTTTCATATGTACGCCTGTAACATCACTAATGTACTATTGTAACAACATCTTTTTTAAGGCTTCTGTCACAGTACTCACATAGTGGATGTACAAATATAACAACTCCTTGGCCCACGTTGGCTGCAGGGCGGACCTCTCCACCGGGCAGCAGACAGTCTCCCTGCGGACACGCAGGATTCACCATCACGGCGGTCAAGGCGAGGAGCGCATAGAACGATCGTGTGGCACAGCACAGTGCTCATGGCGATCAACGACCGCTAGCCAGGGACATTGCAAAGCCCCCCCCCCCCGAGACAGCCTTTTTGTCAACCGATGGCACTCGCCTCCGCTGCCGCCAGGCGGCATAGGGCAGCAGCTTCTTAAATCCGATTTCCATATCTATCGGTATGGTGCGGTATCCTGGCCTACCCGTAGGAGGCGAAATCCATGGGTAAAACCCCGCTTCTTGTGCTCGCGGTTGCATGGATTGCCCTTCTTGCCCCCTCTGTGCTTGCCCACCATGATCCTGTCATCTTCGCCGATTATGACACTATCTATCGTATTAATAGCACGGGGACCTTCGACATCTTCACCGCCCCGCCGGGAACGCGTATTGTGAGTTTTGCTGAGGACAGTACGGGAGTGCTCTATGTTGGTCTCGAGTGTGACGGCTGCCCCTACAGTGATGGCATCTTCCTCAAAATCCCAGGGGGCATCGTTTTCCGGGAGCGCGAAACATCGATCATAGGTGTGTTTGTAGACATTAACGACCAGGTCTATTTCGCTTGGGAGTTCGAGGAGTGGGTGGTTGGGGTGCCGCACATGGATTATGTCTATCGGCTCGACCCTGGCGGGCCGGTTAACGTGTACACTAGCCCTCCATACTGGAGCGTTGTGTCGGTTGCTGTTGACAGCGAAGGAAGTCTCTATGTGGGGCTGTTTTGCTTTGATGTTGAACCTTTCTGTCCGCCGGAGCCGCGTGTTGGCTCCCTTATCAAAATCCCCGGCGGCACTGTTTTCACGACGAACGGCATCATCAGGGACGCCTATGTCGACATCTACGACAACGTCTATTTTACTAGCGTTGATCTCGGTCTGAATCGTGCCTATAAGCTGGATTCCCGAGGAATCATCTCCGAACTCTTCACTGCTCCATCTGGAGTTGAAGTCGAAGGGATCGCTGCGGATAGCCAGGGAGCCGTCTATTTGTCTATGGAGTGCAGTGGGTGCCCGACAGGTGACGGTATCCTCCTGAAAATCCCCGGCGGCATCATTTTCCAGCGACCCCGCACAAGGCTTGTTGATACCTTCGTTCCGCACCAGGTCCCTGTCCTGCTCGTTCATGGCATTTACAGCGACGACACCATGTGGGACCAGGTGGCTGCCGCCCTGTCCAGCCCGCCCTACGAGTATCATGTCTACCGCGTGGGGGAGGTGCTGGGCCAGAAGGGCCTTGTCCCGAACAACGGGGAGATCAGGGGCCTCGCCAGCCAGCTGGATGATGCCATTGCCCTGCTGGGCGCAAAGAAGGCAGACCTTGTTGCCCACTCCATGGGAGGCCTCGTGTCCCGCTGGTACACGGGAAGCTACGCCTACCGGCAGGATGTCAGGAACATCATCACCCTGGGAACCCCCAGCAAGGGGGCCCCCATCGCCGCGGACCCGATAGCGGAATTCTTTGGGAGTCTCGCAGGGGACGACCCGGCTGATTTTGGGAGGGAGCAGATGATTCCCGGGTCCCCCTTCCTTGCGGAGCTGAATGCCCAGCCGAACCAGGTCCCCCACGCAGCGATAGCCGGAACCAGCCTCCCCACTAACCTTCTCCTCAAAATCCTCCTCTGCGTGGTCCAGCCGAGCTACTGCTTTACCTCCTTGGTGACGGATTCGATCGTCCCTGAAAGCAGCGTCAACATCCCCGGCGTCACCTGCTACGAAAGCCCGGTCACCCACAGCGCGGAGCTGGGGCCTGCCTACTACACCGAGAGCGGGACCATTGCTGCGATTGCCGCCCTCCTGGAGGGCGCTTCCCCCCTGCTCCCCCCCTGCCCCCTGTCGGCAGCAGCAGCCGCCCCGCAGAACGTCCAGATCGCCTCGGCAGGGGGGATCCTCCCGCCCGGCCAGGAGCAGGCCGTCTTCCCCCCGCTGCAGCTCGACCTGCCGTTCTCCGCCGCCCTCAACTGGACCTCCGGGACCCTTTCCCTGGAGCTGCTCTCGCCCGGCGGCTTCGTGGTCAACGCTTCCACCTTCCAGAACTACCCCAACACCACCTACGAGGCCGGCGTGTTTGGCAATGCCACCGTGGAGTGGCTCACCCTTTCATCCCCGGAGCAGGGTCCCTGGACAGTCAGGGTCAAGGCAGTGAACACCTCCCAGCCGGAACCCTACACCGTCACCCTGTTCATGACAAAAGGCGTCTCCCTCCTCGTTGCCACGGACAAGGACATCGCCGCCCCTGCGGAGCCGTTCGTCATAACGGCCCGGCTCACGAACGGCACCTCCCCTGTCCTGAATGCCGCCGTTGCGGCAGCCATTGGAAAACCCGACCGCTCGCCTGAGACGCTCCTCCTCCTCGACGACGGCCTCCACAACGACTCCCTTGCCGGCGACGGCGTGTACGGCAACCTGCTTGCCAACACCTCGCTCGCAGGCACCTACACGCTCACGGTCAATGCAAGCGGCTTCGCTGGGGGCACGTATTTCGAGTTGCTTGGCAAGGCGGCGGTCTTTGTCCAGCTCCTTCCCGACCTCTCGATATCCGCCAAGGACATCAATTTCTCCGACCACCGGCCCCTTGCAAACGCCACTATCACCATTTCCGCCATGGTCCACAACATCGGGACGGGCCCCGCGGAGAACGCGACCATCCTTTTCTATGACGGGGACCCTGCGGGAGGAATGCTCATCGGCCGGAACGCCACCGACATACCCGCCAACGCAGCCTCCGCAGTCTCCATCCCCTGGCCAATGCTGCCCGCAGGGACCCACACCATCGTGGTCTTCCCGAGCCCGTACAATCCGTTCCTGGACGCGAATTACACGAATGAGCAGGCGTCCAGGAAGATCGCAGCATGCAGTAACGGGACTATTTCCGGGCCGCTCTGGACGGGAGAGCAGCAGTGCGGCGACACGAAGGGGATACCGCCCCAATAAGCGCGCGCTGATGCATGCCACCGCACAGAAAGAAGTCCCCCGGAGTGAGGAGGCTCATTGGCGATGCATTGATGTTCCTATCAAAAACTGGAACCGCTACCTTGCGACACACAGGGCAGGTGCGAGCTCCACGCCTGCCAACGGACCGGCAGCCGCGTGGCATGCCCCCGGGGCTTCCCTTCAGGATATTTAAGGGATCCTTCCCATAGCTTACTTTATGAGGCTTCCCCTGGCGGCTGCCTTGGCGGCGATCCTCCTCCTCCCCGGGGCGCTCGCGCATGAAGATGCGGCCTCCGTCGGCGAGGGCATCGCCCAGAACGGCATGAACGCCGTCGCGGTGGCCCTGGCCTTCATGGCCGTGGCCGTCGTCATCGCCCTGGGGTGGAAGGGCAAGCCCGACCGGGCGAAGCCCGTCCTCTTCCTGCTCATCGTGATCCCGGTGGTCCTGGCGACGGCGGTCCTGGTCGGCTCGACCATCTATCTCAACCAGGTCTCCGCCACCGGCGGGCCGGTACACTGGCACGCGGACTTCGAGATCTGGAGCTGCGGCCAGAAGATCGACCTGGTAGACCCCACGGGCCTGGAGAACCGGGTGGGGACCGCGGTCGTGCACGAGCACGGGGACGACCGCATCCACGTCGAGGGCGTCCTGGTGGACCTGGAGGAGGCCAGCCTGCACGAGTTCTTCGAGGTCGTGGGCGGCGGCCTCTCCGCTGGGGAGCTGGCGGTCCCCCTGAATGCCGGCTCCCTGGCCGTGCGGAACGGCGACCTGTGCCCGGACGGGCAGGCAGGTGAGCTGCAACTGTGGGCCTACCGGGTGGCCAACCCCCGCGAGCGCGGCGGCTGGCAGTATGTCCAGGAGCGGGCGGACCCTGACTACGTCCTCTCCCCGCACAGCGCGGTCCCTCCCGGGGACTGCATCATCCTGGAGTTCGGCCCGCCCCGGGAGCGGACCGACCGCCTCTGCGAGACCTACCGGCTCGCGCTCGAGCGGGGAGAGCTCACCCCCGCAGCGGAGGGGGGCTAGCATGGCGGTCCAGGCCTATCTCCCCACCCTGACTACCGTGGTCGCCACGGCAGGCGTGGACTCGATCAATCCCTGCGCCATTGGCGTGCTGATCCTGATGATCTCCGTCATCCTGGCGGGGAAGAAGTCCACCCGGACCCTGCTCCTCTACGGCGGCGTGTACATCCTGAGCGTCTTCGCGGTCTACCTCCTGGCAGGGCTGGGGCTCATGTATTTCTTCTCGACCATCCCCCTCATCCTGACCGAATACCTCTCGATCCTGGTCGGGATCGTCATCATCTTCGCCGGGATGCTCGAGATCAAGGATTACTTCTGGTACGGGCGGGGCTTCAGCCTCCAGATCCCCGGCTTCCTGGCCAAGCGCATCCACACCTATGCCGGGCGGACCTCCCTTCCGGGGGTCGTGGCTCTGGGAGCCTTCGTGTCCGCAGTGGAGCTGCCCTGCACCGGGGCCCCGTACCTGGCCATCATCACCCTCCTCTCCCAGTACTTCGACTTCACGGCCTTCCTCCTCCTGGTCCTCTACAACATCATCTTCGTCCTCCCCCTGGTGGTCATCCTGCTGGCCGTGGCCGGGGGCAAGCGCCTGCAGGACGTCAAGCGCTGGAAGCAGGAGAACCGGGGCTTCATGCGCCTGTTCATGGGGATCATGCTGATCGCCATGGGCTGGCTGCTCATGCTGATCGCGAACGGGGCGATCAACTTCGGGTGAGGATGGCGGGGATCGTGCAGAGCGCAGGGACGGTGGCCTGGGAAGGATCATGATGAAAGCGAAACACTCTGGCGGGGAGCGGCACGTGGTGAAGCGGCGCGGGCACAAGGAGCGGTTCGACGAGCGGAAGGTGTACGCCTCCTGCTACGCAGCGTGCTTGTCGTCGCACCTGCACCACCGGGACGCCGAGAAGGTGGCGGCCCGGGTGACCGCCAGGATCAGGCAATGGATAGACGGCAAGCCCCTGGTCACGGCGGACGACCTCTTCCAGGAGGTGGGGAAGCACCTGGCCGCGCTGAACAGGGACGCCGCCTACATGTACCGCACCCACCGGGACGTCTCCTGAAGGGTCGCCAGGCCGTGAATGGCAGCGCGTGTAAAGGCGTACATCCCCCGGTCGGGGACCGGTGGCGGGTCTTGCAGACCCCCTCGCGTTGGGGTGCGACTGGCGGGCACCGCGACCGCTCGCTATGCCGGGATTGCCTTGTTCAGCCTGATTTTCCCGCGGATGATCAGATACGAGTCCAGGAACTGCTGCTCCGGCGCAAGCACGACCTGCGGCCCAAGATCCCAGGAGAGGCGCATTTCCTCCCGGTGCGGTCCCCTGTACGCTGGGTTGGGATAGTTCCCGTCGGCGGGGTGGATCTGATAGAAGGAAAACAGCCGCCTCGGGGACTCCCGGGAGAACAGGTGCTCGTCGGCGAAGACGCCCATATCGTGGGTATAGGTTCCTTCAAGGTAGGCTGCGACCGCTGCTTCGACGTACGGCGTTACGGTCCCGTTCCGTAGCGCGTTCAGGTCCCGATCAGCCTGCGAAACCTCTGCTGCCCATTCGTCCGGCGGGAGCGCCCCTAATGCGCGCCGGGCCCCGCCTTTCAGGAAGTGGTCGAGCATTGCCGCCAGCCTGTCCGCCGCCCCGGCATCGCCGCTTTTTGCCTGTGCGAGGAGGGTCGTGAAAAATTCGGTGTCCCCGCGGGGCCGAGGAGCCAACTCGAACCCGGTCCCTGCGCACACGATGATCCCTCCCCTTCCCTCTTCGCCGCGCTGCAGCCTTCCGTGCAGGGTTGGCGCATGGCGGTACAGGAACTCCTGGAACTCGCTGGCATGCGCTTCGGCAAACTCCGAGGCGCGGTGGGCCTTCCCATACACTTTCACGACCTCGCCTGTGCGCTGCACCCAGCACGCAAGCCCTGCGTAGCCTCTGCGAACCACCTCCCGGTCCCCGGGACGAAGCTTGAGAACCGGCAGGCGCGCCTCGTATTCCCGAAGCCGTTCGCTAAATCGCCCTTCAAGCGGGTCCCATTCCTGCGCCAGCTCCGCAAACTCCCGGTGCAGCGAGCGGCTTGGCATGGTTTCGAAGCGCAGGATCATGCCCTCCGCCTGGACCATCCTTTGGGGAATGGGCGGCTCTATCTCGTCGCGGATGCCCGGGTATTCCCCGGCCTTCCGCAGGAACGCGCCCACGTCGTCTGAATAGGCATGCATGGTAGTACGGCGGCTGGTGGCTATAAAAAGCTGTGCGGCATTCGGGCTGGCGACCCCCTCCCGCCAGAGGGGGGTGTGCTGCCTCGTATATGCCCCCGTCGCATGCCCCTTCCCGCGGGGTAGCGGGGGGCTATTTATCCTCGCGCGCCCATACAACAGGGCATGAAGTGCTTCATGTGCAGCAAAAATATCCCGGCAGGCAAGCAGCGCTTCCTGAAGGGCAAGTTCTTCGACGGCGACCCGTGCGTCAAGGCCTACGAAGCGAAAGCCAAGAATGGAGCATCCTCCAAGAAGAACGTCTGCGAGTTCTGCTGAGAGATGCAGAGGGGGTCGCTGGCTCGGAATGGATGCCTGCCGCACGCAGGAGACCCCGGATCACACCGCCTGCCGGAGCAGTTCAAGGTTGCAGGAGCGGTGGGTTCTGCACCAGGAGGCGCACTGCCGCGCAAGCGCTGGGTTGGGGAACCGCAGGCCGCACTCTCCGCACCGATACAGCCTGGCCATATGGTGATTCAGATGGCGCTATTTAAAAGCATGCAGCAAGCATTCCTCCCGGCTTCAGCCGGAGGATGCATTGCCGCCCTGCGCAAGGAGCACTGGGCGCGCAACCCAACCAACTACCCAAAGGCGCTATTCCTGGCGGGGCCCGGGGGATGAGCGCTCACCAACTCACCAATTTAAAAAGCCGTAGGTGTGCAGCCCATTGCACACCGCAGGCGCTCTTGCTTTCTCAAGGGATGACTGGCATGCAAAAATATCCGGATGCTCCATCGTGCGCTGCACACGGACAACAAACAGGATTCCAGCCGTGTGCCCGGCAGCCTTCACCCGAACTCCAGCCGGATGGCGTCCCCGTCCCGCGGGATGTAATTCCGCCATTGCAGGCTGGGCTGGCCGTCCACGGTCATCCTGACCTGGCCCGGCTGGCCGTCCGGACAGAGGTCGCCGTTCCGCTTGTCCAGCAGCTGGCTTTCGGAGAAGGCCATGCCCAGGTGGTCCATGAACCGGCCCAGGGTCTGCTCAGAGGGCTGGCGGGGGATGACGCCTTCGTTGTGGATCACGCCGTTCCCGTCCGAAGTGGGGAGGGAGCGGCGGTTCTCGGCCGGGTCGTGGGTGTGCAGGGACGCGGTGCCGATCTGGCTCCCGGGAAGGGCCTCCCGCAGGGTTTGCTCCTCCCCGCACACCAGGACGTCCACGTCCGCGTGCCAGTGGACGAAGGTCCCGGGAATCCCGGCCAGGTCATAGCTCCCTTGCCCCACGAGGTTGCCCGTGGGGGTAGAAGCCAGGGCGAAGATGCCGTAGCCTGCCCCGGCGAGGATCAGGACGATTCCCGCGACCCAGATCGCCTTGCCCCGGCGGGCCTTTTTCCTGGTTTGGCTCTCCTCTTCCTGGCGCTGCTCCTGCTTCTCCATGCGCTGGAGCAGGCGGCGCTCGTGCCTGTTCAGGGAATCCATGCCCCTCCTTGGGCGCGCCGCTATAAAAATGGATGCCAGGGGAGGGCTCCCGCTTGGAGAAAGAAAAAAGGGGAAATCCCTTGTAAAGGCCTTTACGCAGCGAGGGCAGCTTCGATCGCGCCCTCGAAGACGGCGAAAGGCTGGGCGCCCACCACCAACTGGCCATCGCCACCGCTTTTCCCGATGACGAACGAGGGGGTTCCGCCCACGCCGACTGCGGCGCCGTCATTGACGTCGTCCGCCACTTCCTGGGCGAATTTCCCGGAGTCCAGGCAGGTGTCAAACTGGGGCTGGTTCAGGCCGAACTCGCCGGCCCAGAGCTTGTATTGGGCGACGTTCATGCTGCCCTGGTTCTGGAAGATGCGGTCGTGCATCTCCTCGAACTTGCCCTGCTCACGCGCGCATTCCGTGGCTTCCGATCCCTTCTGGGCCTCCGGGTGGAAGCTCAGGGGGAAGTCCCGAACCACGTAGCGGACCTTGCCCGTGTCAATGTAGGCAGACTTCAGCAGGCCATAGGTGTTGGTGAAGTGGCGGGCGCAGAAGGGGCACTGGTAGTCCGTGAACTCCACGATGGTCACGGGGGCGTCGGGGCTGCCAATGACCGGGTCGTCGTCCAGCAGGGTGGAGATCTTGGTTGTCGCGGCTGCCGATGGCGGCGCCGCTGGCGGGGCGGACGGGGGCAGGGTGCCGGGCTGGTTGTTCCCGACCTGGGCGTTGCCCAGGACATTGCCGGTGGCGGTGATCCCGCCGAGGGTCACGCCCCCGTAGGCCCCGATCAGGGCTGCCACGAACACGACCGCGAAGACCTTCGCGACCGGGAAGCTCGCGCTGGCGTTTCGTTGTTCCGGGCTCCGGGGTTCCGGGCTCCGGGGTTCCGGGCTCCGGGGTTCCGGGCTCCGGGGTTCCGGGCTCCGGGGTTCCTGGTTTCGTGGTTCCGGGGTTGTGCTTGCTTCGGACATAATAGCATTTCCTTGCCGCCCAGCTATATAAATGCCGGGGTCAGGTGGGAGGCGGAGGGGTGCGCGGGCTGCCGGCACACCCTGCCCCGGAGGCGGGGAAGGCCTCCCATCCGCCGGCTTGAACAGGCTCCCTTCCGCCATCCCAAAGCCGGTCGAGGGATACCGTGGCATCCACCCTGGCGGACAATGCTTGGGGGCCCATTCCCCGGAGAAAGGCAAAGGTTTTTCTTCTTCCTCACAGAAAGAGGGGCATGGCACGCATGGTATCCCTTGTTCCCGCCCTCCTGGCGGCCGCCCTGGTCGCGGCCAGCGGCTGCACCTCCCCCGATATTGACCGGGACGCCATCCGGGCCACCACGGCCTGCCAGCTGCTCTGCAAGCTCTCTGCGGAGCAAGGCAGGGACCTGTCCGCAGGGCCCTGCCTGGGCGAGAACCTGGGCGGGGGCTTCGTCTGCGACATCGCCCACTCGCCCCGGGAGGCCGTGGACGGGGACTCGGCCAACCAGTGCCAGGCCTACCGGAACGGCTCCGCCGGCAGGTTCGTGGAGCTGGACGAGTACTGCGACGTCATCGCGGTGGAGTGAGGGCGGCCTTCTTTATCGAAAGGACCGGGCAAAGGCAGGTTGTCCTTGCACGCCCTCACGGGGGTCGTTCTCCCTGTGGAAGTATATATAGACAACGTACAAAGTAAGTTCATGAAAATGAAAATGAAAGTTGGTTCAAAAGGACAGATCATCATTCCGAAGGTCGTGCGGGAAATTGTCGGCATCCGGGAGGAAGGCGCCGTGATCATGGAGGTGAAGGAGAAGTCCGTGGAGATACGGTCGCTTCCCAAAGAGGATCTCGCCAAAGCATGGGAGGAACGGGCAAAGAAACACGGCGGAGATCTTAAGAAAATGGGATGGGTCTACGGCGACCAGCTCTATGAGGAAGTGTTCGGATAATGCTCTTTCTGGATGCGAACTTCTTCGTCTTCGCCAACTTTGACCTCGGAGAGAAGGGGAAAAGGGCCCGGTCCCTGCAAAAGGAGATCATTGCCCGCAGGGACGCCTGCACCTCCGTGCTGGCGTTGGATGAGGTAATGTGGGTAGTGGTGAGGAACAACAAGAAAGACCAATTGAAGAATATCATCGAGGAAATATACGCGACCCCCCATCTAACGGTCAAGGAGGTGCCGGTCCTGGCCCCCTTGGCAGCTCTGGAAATCATGGAAACCTGTAATCTGCGCCCCCGTGATGCCATACATGCTGCTACCATGAAGGCGTTTGGCTTGCATGAAATTGCCACGGACGATCGGGATTTCGACAAGGTTGATTGGATCACCAGGGTTCACTTCTGAATCGTTATGATAAGGTCTTTCGCATGCAGGATGCGGTAAGGCGAAGCCATTTCATTGTCGCACCAGCGGTTGATGACTCTCAAGGGGCGAGGGCAACCATGCCTGCCCAAGGCGGTCTAGGAACCACATGCTGCTCCATCAACCTATGCTGCGACAGCGCCGAAGCCATATATCCCTCTAAATAGACAATAGAAAACCAGGATCGCGAGTCGTGACCCTGGTATGATGTGCGTGTTTAGCTGCCAAACGCATATGCCATCGGTTTCAAAAAAAGAAACCAGAAGCAAGAGAGCCTGCAGTGGGCATTGAGGTAAACACGTACG
>JACQOD010000047.1 GCA_016202725.1 Candidatus Aenigmatarchaeota archaeon
ACTCTACCCTTACCGCTTGCCCTTCGCCAGGAGGAAGTCCAGCAGGTACAGGAACGCGGGCGTGAACTCCCTGCTGCGATGCTCAGCGAGGTCGCCGATCTTCCCGAAGGTGAGGAACTCCGCGCCCTCCGTGAACCCGGGGAGGAGGGTGACCGGGCCGTCGTGCACGGCCTTGTAGAGGGAGATGAACTTCCTGCAGCCGCTGTCGGTCATGGCCGCCTTCCCCCGGAACTCCAGCAGGACGTTCCTGAGGCGCAGCTCCTCCTCCACGATCCGCTTTGCCGCTTCGTCGTAGCTCTCCCCGGAGCGGACATACGCTGCCGCGGAGGACCCCCAGCCGGGCGCGCGGGTGCGGGAGGCAGGCACCTTCTGGAGCAGGAGCTCGCCCTTCTTGTTGAGCAGGAAGACGTGGACGGTCCGGAAGTTCGCCTTGCGCGCGAGGAGGTCCTTGCGCTTCATGGCCCCGATGGTGACATCGTTCTTGTCGACCACGTCGACCATGTCCTCGGGGGATTCCATGCCTTTAGTTGTCGATACCTTTTAAATCCTTTATTCCCCCTACGGCGTTGTAGAACATCCCTTTCTCCTGCTCAGCCTGCAGGGCCTCGTGAACGTCGGAAAAGATCACTGGTAGAATCTCTCTGTAGCGAAGACCTCTTCACGAATTCGACACAGCCCCCCGGCAGGTTCTTCTGGATGCTCGCCCATCAGGGGCATGGACTGGACAGCCTGGTGCGGGGTGGCGGCGCCCTGCCTTGCCGTTGCCGCCATCCTGGCAGCCATCGTCCTCGCCCCGTCCTTCCACTGGACCCAGAACTGGCTGAGCGACCTGGGCGGGACCGTGGTCCCTCCCGTCAGGCCGCTTGCCGGCACGCCCCTCACCGCCGCCATCTTCAACGGGAGCCTGATGATCAGCGGCCTGCTGGCCGGGATGTTTGCGCGCCGCCTGCTCGTGCAGGAGCGGCTGCTGCCGACCCGTGTGGGGGCGGCGCTCCTCCTGGCGGCGGCAGTCCTGCTGGCGGGCGTGGGGGCGTTCCCCGAGCCCGCTGGGCCCGTGCACTACGCCCTGTCAGTGGGGTTCTTCCTCCTCTCCTTCCTGGCCATGATCGCCCTCGGCGGCGCCGCGTGGATCTCTGGCAAGAGGAGGCTGGCCCTCCTGACCGGGGCGCTCGGGCTCGTGGCGCTGCCCAGCGCCCTGGCCGTGTCGCTTGCCCGCGGCCTGCCGGAATTCACGGCAGTGGCCTCCTTGGCTGCCTGGACAGGAGCGCTGGCGGTTGCCGCCCTGCGGGCGCGCGGGCCGCTCTTCCTGGTCAGGACACGATCACGCTGATGACGACCAGGTCCCCATTCCGGAGGGGATAGCTGCCGAAGTCCTGGCTTGGCTGGCCGTTCACCTCCATGACCAGGTCCTCCCCGCAGTACTGGAAGAAACAATCAGGAGTGAGGACCACGCCCCAGGTGTCGAAGAAGCTGCCCAGCGTGGCCCGTTCAGGGAACGGGGTCTCGATGTGGAGGGTGTTGTCCGGGGCGTGGGTGTGGATGGGGGCGTTGCCCTCGAGTCCAACGCCGGCAGGGACCGGGATGCGCTCCCCGTTCACGTAGAGGGCAAGCTCTGCGTGCCAGTGCACCGGCTGCCTTCCCCCCACCCCGAGGGCGAACGAGGCGAGCGCCGCCAGGACCACCCCCAGCAGGGCGAAGAAGAGCAGGGGCGGCCGGCCCGGCAATGGCGCCGGTGAGGAGGGGCCAGGCCGCCCCCGGGGGTGCTGCGTCCTCCTTCCGGCCTCCCGCTGCGGCATGGTATTTATGCGGCCCGCAGCATTATATTCCTCATGATCCCTGGTTTTCCGAACATCGGCCCCCTCAACCGCCTCCAGCGCCTCGGGGCAGGCGTGCTCTTCCTGCTGGCAGGGGTCTGGGCGTTCGGCTTCCTCAACATCAACCACTTCCCCCTTGCCAGCCGGGTGGTGCTGTTCGTCCCCCTCTACCTGGGGTTTGCGGGCGTCTTCGAAGCGCTCTTCGGGTATTGCCTGGTCCACCACCACTGCCGGACCTACGACCGGAGGTAACATGCCCGCGCGCACTTCTCCGCGGGGCATCACGACCGCCGCTGAGCACGCGCAGGGAAGGTCGCGCGCCCTGCTCGTCCACACGCTCAGCACGATCGCCGCCCTGCTGGCGACCGCCTATGCGGTCCTGCTGTGAGCTGCGCACCGGCTTTATAGGGGATCGCCGCCAAAAGGGGGTATGCAGCTGACCCGCGCGCTCCGCGCGCCCCGGTACGCCTTGCTTGCTGCCGCAGCCGCCCTGGCGCTGTTCTGGCTGTACGCCTACTCCCAGGTCCTCTTCATCTGGCAGAATCTCGACTTGTGGCTGGCCATCGCGCCGCGCGTGAACCTGGGACTCTTCATCGCCTTCTCCGCCCTCTTCGGGATCACCCTGTCCTACCAGGCCTGGCTCCGGGCCCAGCCGAAGGCCTGCTCCCTCAAGGCAGGCCCGCAGGCCGCAGGTACTTTGCTGTCGTTCCTCGTGGTGCAGTGCCCGGCCTGCGCCTCGATCGGGGTCCTCTTCCTCCCCCTGAGCGTGGTGACCTTCTTCACCGCGTTCAGCACGTGGCTGAACCTGCTGGCGATCGCCCTCCTCCTGTTCACGCTGCTCAGGCTGGGGGCGTTCACTGCCGGCGGGCCCGCCACCCCCCTGCGCAAAAAGCGGACGTAGGCGCTGTGCGTGGGAGACTCACAACCCATCATCCCCGATCGTCCACAATTAGCTTTTGTATGTGTTACATCTGAAGTTTGACAGTATATAAACCCCCTTTCACGCAATCCTTTTCATTCTGCGCCAAAGATCGGCAATGTGTTAACTTCTGAGATTTCTTCTGGAAAAATACGGCAATGAACGGAGTGGTGATCCTAGCGATGCTCTCCCCAGCACATGACCCCTTAAATACCGTCAAACTTGAGTATCCAAGTCAAACAATTACTTGAGCGAAGGTCATATCAGGAAAGCAGACCACAATCTGATAGTCATGACTGATTTATGCAAACTCGGGCATGAGGATTGGGTTGTCATATCCGCATATTATGCCATGTATCAGTCGGCCATGTCCCTGCTTACAAAAATAGGATTGGAAAGCAAAGACCACGCCACGACTGCGGCTGTTCTGGAATACTTCTTTGGTGAGCAAATAAGCAGAGATTTGATAGGCAAGTTCAACGAACTGAAAGAAAGGAAAGACAAGATTGAAGCCATAACAATAAGCGAAAAATACATCGGTTATCTGTGGAGAATCAAGCGGGCAAGAGAGACCGTTCAGTATGGCAT
>JACQOD010000048.1 GCA_016202725.1 Candidatus Aenigmatarchaeota archaeon
GACCTCATCTCCTCGTCCGAGGTCTTGAAGACGGTTCACGTTATTCTGTGGTTCGCCCTAACGTCAGAGGCGAAAATAATCGTCACTACCTTCCATGCGCCCGCACGACGCCTCGCCCTCGCTAGCTATCGCTCCTGGATTCGCCACGTGTGCCGAATATATTGGCCTGGCACGTTAGGCTGCAGGCCGCTGCCCCACACGGCCGCCCCGGGGGAACAGCCTCCAGAAGCCCCCCGAAACCCTGCTGCCGCCCCTCCCGGGGGTAGCTTTTTATCCCCCGACCCGCAAGGAGCAGCATGGACATCACCCTCTTCCCGGTCCGCTATGACGACCAGGGCCTCGTGGCAGGCAAAAGCTACGTGGTGGAGGTTCCGGATGGGATCACCGCGGACCGGCTGCTGGCGCAGGTCGGCGGGTCGAAGATCGAGCGTTGGGAGTTCGCGGGCGCGGATGGCGCGGCGTACAGGACGCAGGCGTTCCGCCGCGGCCCCCTCCTGCAGGGTGAATGGTATCTCCTGCACTCCCGCGACCCTGACCGCACCGAACAGGCGATCAGCACGCTGCCGAAACCCCCGGAGAGAGCGCTGCGGGACCCCTCGCGAACCGGCGAGCCCTACCCGCTGGCATCCGGGCGGGATGTGCTCTGGTTCCGCATCCTCGAAGGGGGCGGCAGGGTTGCCTACCAGGCCTTCCACGATCTCGACCGCCCCCCGATCTGGGAAGACGACGTCCCCGAGGGGCCCGCGCTGAGGAATCAGATGGAACTCCTGTACAAGGCGCTCTGGGGAGGCGCGCAGGTCGTGCCCACGGACGCCAGGTTCGAACTCAGGGGGGACCCCGCCATCTACCTGCAGGTCCAGCGCCGGAAAAGACGGTGAGGGGAGCACGGCCGCGCGCCTACCGCACCATGTCGGCTATCTTCTCCAGGTTGGCGAGGATGAACTTCTCCTTGCCCGGATCATCAATGATCAGCGTGCCCCGGACATTGAAGGCCATGCTCGCCCGGATCATGTGCTCGAGGTTGATGTCGGCCTTCTCCAGCGGGATGGCCTTCGTGAAGCCGGACGGCCCGTACGCCGTCCCGGAGAAGAAGAAGTACGCGTTCTCGAGGGACTTGGATCCCACCTGGGCGCGCAGCTGGTGGAGGATCGCCTCGTAGTCCCGCTGGCTCCGCAGTCCCCCTGCTCCGCGGGCATGGATCATGCCCCAGTTGATGGCGGGCTCGGTTCCCCGCGTCCGGCGGACGATGTCAATCACGTCCTCCAGCGAGCCCACCTCCTGCATCCTCCCCGTGGTCTCCACGGCGATCTTGGCTTCTGCCCGGAGGGTCCCGATCACCTCGTTGATCTTGTACACCGACAGGCGCAGGGCCTGGTCACGGGGCATGATGCCCGAGTAGAAGGCCGGGTTGATCACGAAGGTCCGGCAGTCCATGACCGAGGTGATGGTCGCGAAGGTCTGGAGGATCTCGTCCGGTTCCTGGGGGAGGTGCTCATGCCTGATGGACAATTCTATGTTGAACCGCTTGGCCTCGTCCCGGATCTTCAGTATGTTGCCGTACTCGGTCTTGTAGAGATCAGTAGCAGATTGGATGGCCACGAACAGCTCCTTGGGCAGGACGAAGGCCTTGAGGCCGATCTTGTAGAGCTCCCGCAGGACGTCCAGGGCCTGGGCGGTGTTCCTGACCAGCGGGATCCTGTTGGTCCCGTAGGCGATGCCCAGGCGCATCCCGAGCCGCTCCTGGATCTTGAGCGCCTTCTTCCGGATCAGCATGTCCGAAGTCATGCGATCACTTTCCGCCGGGTTGCGCGTCCCGTGCCGTCATGTTTCCTGCACATACCTTCCTCATACCTTCCTCTGCCCCGCTCCCGGGGTCTATTATAATACCTTCACTACTACAAAAAGGTTACTGCTAGCGAAAAAGGGGGTCGCGGGAAGGGGAAAGGCGCATGAAGCGCCCTTCCCTGATTCTCGCGGCGCCCCGTCCGGTCCTGCCGGCCGGGATCCGCCTCCGGGCCCCGGCCTATCCGGCGGCCGTGGCGTCCGCTGCCGGCTCGGGGGCAGGCGCGGGGACCGCCAGGCTGGTCTCCTCTGCCACCCGCGGCCGGGCCTTCGCGAGCCGGGCCCTGATCTTGCCCTCGATCACGGCGCGGATCCTGGCAGGCCGGTCCTCGAGCCGGAGCTCATCGCGCGCGATCTCGAGCTGCTCCACGGTCTCCTGCGGCAGGGCCTCGACCACGAGGGCCTTCACCGCCGCAGGCTCCTTCTCCAGGAGCTGCTTGCAGTCCGCAGGCTGCGCGGTGCAGGACTCCCGCACGTGCTCCCGCGCGACCTGGTCCACGTGCACCTTTTCGAGGGCGTGCTTCAGGAGGACCGTGCGGTCATCCAGCGCGGGCTCCGGCGCGGCCTCCTGCGCGGGTGTCTCGGGGGACGGGACCGCAGTCTCCTGGGACGGGACCGTATCCAGGTTGGGGGCTGCCGCCGGGAGGAGGGCGATCCCGCGGTCCTCCGCGATGATGCTCACGCGCTCCACCGGGGTGTAGCCCCGCTTGGCGGGGTGGATGACCAGCCGGCCCATCCATCCGTTGAGGCTCAGCCTGCCGACCCACACATCCTCGTGCCCGAACGAGATCCGCTCGAGGGTGAAGGGCTGGGCGCTCGCGCCGCCGGAAGGCGTCTTTTCCTGCAGGGTGCCCTGCACGGTGCCCTCCCCGATGGCTATATCGAATGCCTTGTAGGTCCGGTAGTCGCCGCCGGCCTCATAGGCCCTGAGCAATCCCTTGCTTTCAGCCTGGCCTGCGGGGGTGCCGAGGACGAACCGGACGGCCATGACCTGGACCTGCAGGTCGTCCGGGACGAAGACCCCCCGTCCGAGCACGTGCAGTTCCAGCCGGGCGGCGCCCGCTGCGGGCGCGATGGCTTCAGCTGCGGCCGCGGGGGACGCGCTCGCCGATTCCTGCCCGCCCAAATCCTGGGCAGCTGCCGGGCTTGCCGCCGCGAGCAGCGCCGCCAGGAGGGCGAACGCGGTTGCTGCTTTTTTCATATTGTTCTTCTTCATATCGTTCATCTCCTTTCTCATATCTTCTCCATATTCTCCTTCCCTATCCTTCTTCGCGGCCCGTTCCCGGGCCGGTCCCGATGCGGACTGTTCCTATGGACCATGACAAACCATCGCAGGGATTCCCGTCCCCGCCGGCAGCCAGGGCATGGGGCTGGCCGCCGGAGGGTGGGGAATGATGCTACGATGATGGTAGCACCCCCTTCTTCAGCGTTTCACCCTTAACTAGGGCCGCTGCAACAGTGTGCAACGGTCCGGCGCCTCTCCAGGAGGTGGGAGTGCGGCCCCAATGCCGATGGGGGAGTGCTGGCATCCCTAACGTCCGTGCACAACACAATCGGCAGCCCCCCTTTGCCGGGCCGTGACGGCGTAGAAGCACGGTTTCTGCCAGGCGATCGTGCTGTCCGCCACTGACGTTAGGCGCGACCGCAAAATAAACTGTCCATTTCCCCGAGCTGGCGGCGAAATCCCATTGCGGACAAGCGAATGCCTGCGGATGCGCAATGGCACCGTCTCCTCGTCCGAGGTCTTGATGACGGTTCACGTTATGCTGTGGTTCGCCCTTAGGCTCCGGGCGCATCCGCTGCATGGTGCCCTCCTGTCCAGTTGATCCGGTTGGTCCTCCCCACCCGCTCCCGCTGCACGAGCCCCCGTTTCTCCAGCTTCTGCAGCATGCGGGTGGCCTTCGCCCGCGAGAAGCCGAACTGCCGCTCCAGGGAATTCTGGTAGACCACCTTCTCCCGGAGGAGCCGCTGCACGACCTTCCGCTCGTCCTCCACGAACGTGAGCAGGAAATGCCGCTGCACCTGCCGGCGGTAGGAGACCAGGACGATGCCCACGGCCACGAAGGCGGCGAGCAGGCCGGCGGGCAGGAGGAGGAGGTCCTGGTCCACCGCAGGTGCGAACTGCACGCTCACGGGGACCGGGCCCGTGCTCCCCTGGAAGGTCCAGGCGAGGGAGATCCGCTCCCCGTCCGTTTCCCGCTCCGGCCCGGGCGGGAAGGGGGTGCCGGACAGGACCTGCCCCCGCGGCAGGACCACGTCCACCTGGACCAGGCCAGCCTCCGGCGGGGTGAGCAGGACGTAGAACTGCTGGACCCCGTCACCCCGGAACACGAGTCCTGCGGCCCTGAACGAGATGCGCAGCTCCCGGGTCCCTGCGGGGGTGGAGAAGGACAGCACCCCCTCCTCCAGGCGGAACGGGATGGCGGCCTGGTCCGCCTGGACAGCGATCCCTTCCGCCTCCCCCACCCGCAGGCTGTTGGCCGCGCTCTCGTTGAGAGGGGCGGCAAAGGCGATCCGCACCTCTTCCGCGACCTCGCCCCCGGGCTGGATCTGGTAGGCCGCCGCATAAGATGAAATATCCAGCCCTTGCGCGAGCGCAGGCAGGGCGAGCAGCATCACCAACCAGAACGCCAGCGCATGCCGCGTCATCTCAACCCCGCAACCACGCGCCATGCCGCGGGGGATTCCACGTCGCACCATAACCGTTCTGCTCCGCCTTCTTTAAAAGGGCGCGCGCACGCGTTCGCAGGAGATATTCGGCACCCCCTCGCCCGCATCACGAACGGCAGCGGCATCCTGCGATGGACGGGTGTACGGGAAAGGCGCGCCGCATCCCATCCGGCACTGCGTTAAGAATCGACATAAAATAATGA
>JACQOD010000045.1 GCA_016202725.1 Candidatus Aenigmatarchaeota archaeon
ATGTGTTTAGGCCCCGCGCCGCCAGAACCCTGCGGGGCCTTGGCCCGCAGATGCATGGCACGCGCCTGGGCGCGGGGCTGGGGTCGCGGGGATGGACCGTCATCACGGGCGCAGGAATGCTGATCATTCCTGGATTAGTCGGCGTCGAACGCCCGCCGCTGTAGCGGCGGGTAGTTTACTGGTTCGGGCATGGGGCCATTGGTCCCATTATTTCCTGTCGGTCACTAAAGGCGGCATGCCACTGGTCGGCGAATCATGATCGGAGCTGGCATGACGCAGGCAGCGCCTTCTTCCAGTCGGGAATGGGCGTGGCCCCTCCCGGGAGCGGAGGGGGTATTGCCAACGAGCCAGGGGCTATTCCCCCGGCCGGAAATCAGATGGGTGCTCGCCAATTTAAAGGCGCGCCTCTAAAAGATGCCATGGGGAAGCGGCGATCCGTTCCTGCAGGAGTATACCTCTTCCTCCTCGTCTTCGCGCTGGTCGCGGTGCTGGCGGCTGCTGCCCCTGTTCTGATGGGGCCTGCCGGCAAGCTCAGCGCCGCCGGCTCGCCCGATGAGCTGGGATGCGTCAACCCCGGCAGCCCCGAAGCCGGAGGAGCGCTCAAGACCTGCTATTTCGCCTGCGATGGGCAAAAGCGCGACGTCATCTTCACGAACGCCGACGTGCACGATTACCGCGCCGGGGAGAACCTTGCTGCGGCATGCACCCGGCTGGCGGGGGACCTCGTGAACCACTGCGCCGCCATCCAGGCGGAACGGGCCATCAGATACAACGTCCACTGCATGAGGCCGCCGGGCTATTACAACTGCTTCAAGTCCTCCAACTGCGGAGGCAAGGCCGACAGCTGCACCGGGGTGACCGGAACCATCACGAACAACGACCCGCCCAAGGACCGGGCGATGACCCGCTGCGACCAGAAGTGCCAGGTCCAGTGCACGCCGTTCATCTGGCCTGAGCAGGAGTAGGGGACGCCGGAGCCAGGACTCGAACCTGGACGCCCTTCCGCGGAAGGTGATTCCCCTCCATTGCGGGCACTCGCTTTCGAGATTCGCCTGCCTTCCGGCATCGAGCGCATTAACCACTCTGCCACTCCGGCTTGCAGTATTCCCTTATAAGTCCGGGTATTTAAGGTCTGCTCATGCGCGTGCATGCGATCCGCCAAGGCAAACAGGAGGCCGTTGACCTCCCGAAGGGCAGCACGGTGAAAGACCTCCTGGGGAAGCTGGGCGTCAATCCGGAAACCGTCCTCACTGCCCGTGGGGAGAGGATCATCCTGGAAACCGCTCCCCTGCAGGCTGGAGACCGCATCGAGCTCATTCGGGTCATTTCCGGAGGGTGAATGGCTAGCAAGCGATCAGCGATCCGGAGGGCCGCCCGGCCTCCTGCGGGGGCGGCTGTTCCCCGCAATCAGGACGCACCATCGCCCTGCGCCTGCGGCAAGCCTGCCATCTATGTCCGCAGACATGAAGGCAGGGCCTACTGCAGGAGCTGCTTCTGCGAAAGCCTGGAGGCCAAGGTCCGCAAGACCATCCTCAAGCACCGGCTGGTGGAGAAGGGGGATAGGATCGCGGTCGGGCTTTCGGGCGGGAAGGATTCCTCCTCCCTCCTCTTCCTCCTCCACCGCTTCTTCGCGAAGCGTCCGGACATATCCCTGGTGGCCATCTCCGTGGACGAGGGGATCGCCGGCTATCGCTCGCAGACCCTGGAGAAGGCGAAGGCCCTCTGTCGCCAACTGGGAGTGGAGCACCAGATCGTGTCCTTCCGCCAGGGGCTGGGGAAGACCCTGGACCACCGCCTGCGGGACGCCAAGGATTCCTGCACCTACTGCGGGGTGGGCAGGCGCTACCTGCTCAACCAGGCGGCCCGCGAGGCCAAGGCAAGCAAGCTGGCCGTAGGCCACAACCTGGACGATGAAGCCCAGTCCGTGCTCATGAACTTCTTCCGCGGCGACCTCCTCCGGGCAGGCAGGATGGGCACCCTGGCTGCTGATGCAGCCCAGGGAGGCCAGGGGTTCGTCCCCCGGATCAAGCCCCTCCGTTTCATCCCTGAACGGGAGCTGACCCTGTATGCGGTCCTGAAGGGGATCCCCTACTCCGACGCGGAGTGCCACTACATCCGGGGGCTGCGGCCCCTGGTGAGGGATTTCCTCTACGACCTGGAGAACCGCTACCCGGGGACCCGCTACGCCGTGGTGGAATCCTTCGACAAACTCAAGCCCGCCCTGCGGGCCCTGCCCCGGCAGCCTTTGCGGGCTTGCAGCCGCTGCGGCGAGCCCTCCTCCCAGGAGGTCTGCAAGGCCTGCGAACTGTGGCCGGGGAAGCGCGCTCGCAATCGCACGGTTCCCGCGCGACGCTCCCGCGACTCCGGCCAGGTGAAGAAGCAGCAACGAACGCGCTGATTACCGCAGCTCTTTGATGAGGATCTTCCCCGAAATCTTCCAGTAGAGAACCTCCCTGCCGGATTCGAGCTTGCCCTTGAACTCCTCGGGAATGGCGGCCTCGAAGGTCGCGTAGTCGGAGAGGTCCATGAGCTGGACGATGTCCCCCATGACGGTGATGATCTGGGCGGCCTTCTTCTCGATGATGGGGACCTCCACATCCGCAGATGCGGGCTTCAGCAGGAAGCGCCTGCGGTTGTCGAAGATGCCCATCCCCTCGAGGCGGACCTTGGCGGCCCCGTGCTTGCCGGGCTTGGACTTCGCCAGGTCGATGACCTTGCAGGGTTCCCCGTCAATCAGGACAAACTGGCCGGGACGCAGCTCTTTGATGGTCGCGGATGCCATTGGTTCACTTGAGCTACTATTGGCAGGCGCGGCTTTAAATGCAGAATGCCCCCGGCCTGGGAACGGTGGTGGGCAGGGGCTACCGCGCGTGAACGACATAATCGGCATTTCCCCCCTTGCCGGGCCGTGACGGCGCCGAAGCATGGTTTCCTGCCAAGAAG
>JACQOD010000046.1 GCA_016202725.1 Candidatus Aenigmatarchaeota archaeon
CTGGATAATGGTATATTATTATCCTATAGGATATTCAAAACCGTGCTGCGCTGGCTGTCCTTTGGGGGCAGCCATTTCCCGAGGGGGACGCATTTCATTCTCCCCCATTCCAAACCATTCCGCATTCTCCTCAGCATCATGGATGAGCGCCCGCCAACTGACCAATCAAATCTCATGTCTTCCTGCGAACCTGGCTTCCTGGGCCAAGGCTTTTTAACCCGGACACCCAATATTCGGCCATGCAGTGCGCGTCCTGCGGGCAGGCCATGGAGAAGGGCTGGCAATTCTGCCCGAGCTGCGGCTCGGGGAAGGCCAGGGGATTCTTCGATGTCGGTGACATCTTCTCCCGCATGCGGCGCCAGATGGACCAGATGCGCAAGGAGGATGACGCCCAGGAGAGGGACATGGAGGTTCTCGACCTCACTCCCATGCTCCGCCGCAGGCAGCAGGCCACGGGCTTCACGATCCACATCTCCTCCGGGACCGGCAGGCAGCCGCGGGTGGACATCCAGACCTTCGGGGACGTGGACCGCAGGGCCCTGCAGGAGCAGGTGCAGCGGCAGCTGGGCTTGCGGCCTGTCCCTCTCCAGGGACCGCCTGCCCGCGGACCCGCTCAGCGGGAACCGCGCACGCCCGCGCGGGCGGCGAAGTCCCTCCCCGTCGCCAAGACCACGGTCGAGCCCCGGACGGAAGTCCGCAGCGAGCAGGGCAGGGTGCTGGTCGAGATGGATCTCCCCCACGTCAAGGAGCAGGACATCCGCGTGGAGGAACTGGAGTCCTCGGTGGAGGTCAAGGCCGTCGCGGGGGACACAGGCTACTTCAAAATCCTGACCAAGCCTGAGCGCACCCGCCTGGCCGGCTGGGTGTTTAAGAACGGCACGCTGCGGCTCGAGCTGGTGTGAATCGTCGATCACGGGCTTCTCACCAGGGCGCACGGCAACGGCGCGCCCGCCCAGAACACTCACTTCTGCACCAGGTGCTGGCTGCAGGCCGCGAAGATCTCGCCATGGGCCTGGTCCATGGAGATCTCCCCGGCGGCGATCCGGTGGGCGATCTGCCGGGCCTCCTCCAGCAGGCGGGGGTAGTCGGCGAACACGCCGGTCTTGCGGCCGCGCAGGTCGCGCTTGTACTGGGAGATGGCAGGCTGGGAGAGCCCCAGGCGTTCCGCGATCTGCTTCTGGGACAGGCCGGTTTCCATGAGCTTCTTGGCGGCCTGGGCGCGGACACACGGCAGGACCTCTTGGGACATGATTTCGAACACGGTCCGCATGCAGTATAGTTGGCGCGATACCTTTAAATATAACATTGTTATACTTGCCGCTCCCCACGCTTCCGGGAGGGCGATGAAAAGGCGCCGGAGGGCGTGCTTGCTCCCCCTTCCCCTCCGGACGGCCGTGTGGCGCATTGAAGTGCCCCAAGCCGATCTCTCCAGACCAGCAGCCACGCAGGCGCTCGATGATCTCCCACGGCCAGTCTTTTTAAGGACCGATGGCGACCGCCAATTTCCCCCGCGCCCCCTCCGGGCGGCACGCACATATATCCTCCCGCCCACTACAAGCATGCCCGACGACACCCAGCGCCTGGGGGAGTCCTTCACCATCATCCGGAAGGCCTACCGCCTCCAGGGCATCCAGCCCTGCACGCTCGAGAAGGGGAAGAAGATGGCTAAACTCACGCTTGCGCAGCAGCCGCGCGACCTCTGCGGCCAGCTCGCGGCAGGCGCGTGGGACCAGTTCTCCTGCTTCCCGGACCTGGGCGTCGCCCGCATCCTCCTCCAGGGAAAACAGATCCTGGTCTTCGCCAACGGCGAGGTCTCCATCCGCGCGGCCGAGAATGAGGAAGACATCGTCCGGGCCGCGGACCTCCTGGTCAGCCTGCTCACGTGAATGACATGCGCATCCTCCTTGCCGCCTGCATCCTGGCCGCCCTCGCGGCTGCGTCAGCCTTCGCCGCGCTTCCCTTCACCGGGGAGGTGGCCGCCCCCCTCCCCGCGCCGCCCATCCCCGCCCCTCCCGCGGACGCTGCCGCGGGCTCTGTGACCAGGGTGATTGACGGGGACACCCTCGTCCTCCGGGGCGGCGAACGCGTCCGCCTGCTGGGCGTCGACACGCCCGAGAAGGGGCAGCCCTTCTCCCTCGAGGCGAAGCGCCTCCTGGAGGAGCTGGCCGGCAACCGCACCATTGCGCTGGCAGGGGGCATGACCGACAGGGACAAGTACGGCCGCCTCCTCCGGTACGCCTGGGCGGACGGCACGTTCGTGAACCTCGCCCTCATCCAGGCAGGCTACGCCTCGGTCCTGATCATCGGGCCCGATCGCCTGCACGCCGATCTCCTGCAGTGGCACGAAGCAGCCGCGCAGGACCGCGGCCTGGGCATCTGGTCCCTCCAGGGGGAGTACTGCCTGGGCATCTACAACTTCCATCCCAACGCGCGCGGGGACGACAACCTCAACCTTGCAGACGAGTACGTCGTCTTCCGCAACAAGTGCGCCCATCCCCTGGACCTGCAGGGCTGGCTGCTGCAGGACGCGCAGGAGAACCGGTTCGTCTTCCCGTCCTTCACCCTCCCGGGGAAGAGCGTGCTCACGCTCCACACGGGCCCCGGAGACAACAACGCCACCGACCTGTTCTGGGGCAGGCCCCGCGCGGTCTGGAACAACGCCGGCGACACCCTGGTGGCGTGGGACCGGCAGGGGAAACTCCACCTCAACTTCAGTTCGTGATCTTCAACATTCGCGCGCAGGCGGCAATGTGCCAGAATTGGCGACCGCTGTCGGTCCTTGAAAAGGGGGTCAAGGAGTTGCAATCCCTGCGGGACTGCTGCCTCCCGGTCTTGGCAGATCGGCCTGCGGCGCTTCAATGCGTCACACGGCCCGCGCGGGGAGCCACGCACAGGCAACGCATCTCCGCCGCCAGCCATCTTCGGATGCTCGCTGAAAACCGATGGCGATTGGCAGTTGTGTCCCAAAGCCGCTCGCTCGACAACGTTTATAAACCGCCTGCCCCACTATGGGCATGCATGACGGCGATTTCATCCTGCTGGATTTTGTAGGCAGAGTGGCCGATACCGGCAAGGTGTTCGACTGCACCCTGCAGGAGGACGCTGAGCGGGAGGGCATCCGCCATCCCCGCCACGCCTACCGGCCTGCCCTGGTCATCCTCGGGGCGCACATGGTCATCCCCGGCCTGGAGGAGCGGCTGAAAGGCCTGCTGGCAGGCCAGGAGAAGGAGTTCACCATCCCCCCCGCGGAGGCGTTCGGCCCCCGCTCCCCGGGGCTGGTGAGGACCCTGCCCCTGGCAGCATTCCTGCGGCAGAAGGTCCAGCCGGTGCCCAACGACGTCGTGGATGTCGATGGCGCCCAGGGCCGGGTGCAGTCCGTCTCCGGGGGGAGGGTCAGGGTGGACTTCAACCACCCGCTCGCTGGCAAGAGCCTGGCCTACCGGGTGCGCATCACCAAGCAACTGGCGACGCCGCAGGAGCAGGTCGAGGAGCTCCTGCGCTTCCGCGAGTTGCCGGCCACTGCAACCGTGGCAGGGGAGCAGGCCACCATCACCGGCACGGTCCCGGCGTTCGCCCAGGCCGCCCTCAAGGACCTCATCACGAAGTGGGTGAAGGGGATCACGGTCGTGACCTTCGCCGGGGAGGGAGCCGCCCCCTCCCCTGCCGCGCAGCCGGAGGCCTCCGCACCCCCCGCGCCGAAGCGCGCCCGCGCGAAGAACGCCTGACCTGCTTTTCCGTTGCCCGCGCGAGAAAAACGCAATGCGTCGGCCCCTTCACTCGCCCGCGCCCGCGCATGCTCCCGGTGCGTTAAAGCTATTTAAATCTTACCTTTAATGTTGATGCAACTGAGTGATCATGGCAGAATACTTCCTCACCAGCCCCGAAGGCGACCAGCAGCAGAGACACCGGGAAGTGGACGAGGAGCTGCGCAAGATTCTGGAGTCCCGCAGGGCGGAGATCAAGGTGATCGGCGCCGGAGGGGCGGGCGGCAACACCATCTCCCGCCTGATGCAGGTCGGCATCGTGGGGGCGGAGACCGTGGCGGTCAATACCGACGCCCAGGATCTCCTCTATTCTGATGCGGACCGCAAGGTGCTGATCGGCAAGGACATCACCGGCGGCTTGGGGGCAGGAGCAGATCCCAAGGTGGGGATGGAGGCTGCCAAGGAATCCAAGGAAGAGATCAAGATGGCCCTCGAGGGGGCGGACATGGTGTTCATCACCTGCGGCCTGGGTGGAGGGACCGGGACCGGCTCTGCCCCCGTGGTGGCGGATATCGCCAAGAAGCTCGGCGCCCTGACCGTCGCCATCGTGACCCTGCCGTTCTCCATGGAGGGCAAGGCCCGCGGGCGCAACGCCCAGGAGGGGCTGGAGAACCTGGAGGGCGTGGTCGACACCCTGATCGTCATCCCCAACGACAAGCTCCTGGACATCGTCCCTGATGTCTCGATCACCACCGCCTTCAAGGTCGCTGATGAAATCCTGGTCAACGCGGTCAAGGGCATCGCCGAGCTCATCACGAAGCCCGGGCTGGTGAACCTGGACTTCGCGGACATCCGCGCGGTCATGGGCTCCGGCGGGCTCGCCATGATCGGGATGGGAGAATCGGACACCGAAAACAGGGCCGCGGAATCCGTGGAGAAGGCCCTGAACAACCCGCTCCTGGACGTGGACATCGACGGCGCTACGGGAGCATTGGTCAACGTCTCCGGCGGGAGCGACATCACCATCAGGGAATGCCAGGAGATTGTCGAGGCGGTCTCCACCAAGATCTCCCCCGACGCCAAGATCATCTGGGGCGCCCAGATCGTGAAGGAGCTGGGCGACACCATCCGCTCCATGCTCATCCTGACCGGCGTCCGGAGTTCCCAGATCTACGGCCCCCACAAGACCATCACCGCCGAGAAGCAGAAGGAAATCGAGCGCGTGCTGGGCGTGGACTTCATCGGGTGATCCTGGCGGGATATAGCCCGGAAGGCCCGTCCTGGTGCGCGGCCCCGGCCTTGTTGCAGAAGCGGGTGCTTTTGCCCTCGTTACGGATCGTCATACATTAAGGCGTTGCCACAGAATAAACTGCCTATTTCCCCGAGCTGGCGGCGAAATCCCATTGCGGATAAGCGAATGCCTGCGGATGCGCAATGGCATCATCTCCTCGTCCGAGGCCTTGAAGACGGTTCACGTTATGCTGTGGTTCGCCCTTA